>NZ_JACFYV010000139.1:0-17950 GCF_016759955.1 Burkholderia sp. KCJ3K979 | reverse complement strand
GTGGGCGGCGGGGGCGGCGGCGGTTCCGACTGGAGCGTCGCGCTCACGGTCGGCGGCGAGCGCGGCGGCAGTATCGAGATGTACGGGACGATCGACCAGGGCATCACGGTGCGCCGCTGATCGGCGCCGGTTCGGGCGCGAGCCGGAATAGCCGCTGGAGCCCCGCCACGCGGGGCTGGCCGCGCCGCGTTGCCGCAGCGCAACGTATAATGGCCCGATCACAGCGCCCCTGCCGCCTGGAGCCACAACAATGCCCCAACCGTCCCCCGTGCCGGCCGCCCTCGACCGCACCGAAACCGTATTCCGCTTCCTTGCCGAGCCTTCGTCCGTGAACTTCGGCGGCAAGGTGCATGGCGGCGCGCTGATGAAGTGGATCGACGAGGTCGCGTATGCGTGCGCGGCCGTCTGGTCGAGCCGCTATTGCGTGACGGTCAGCGTCGGCAACATCCGTTTCCAGCGCCCGATCCTGGTCGGCAATCTGGTCGAGCTGAAGGCGCGCGTCGTCGCGACGGGCCGGACCAGCATGCACATCCATGTGTCGGTGCACGCCGGCGATCCGAAGGGCGGCGTGCTGCGCCAGACGACCGACTGCCTCGTCGTGTTCGTCGCGGTCGACGAGAACGGCAACCCGGTGCCGGTGCCGCCGTTCGTGCCCGAAACCGACGAGCAGAAGGTGCTCGCGAAATATGCGGCCGACGTGCGGGCCGCGCTCGACAAGATCGTCGAGATGAAGCCGGAAGAAGTCGCGAAGGGCACCGTCTGAGTGCCGCGGGCGCCGCGCTCGGTGCGCCGCGCCCGCCGTCCTGCCGTTACCGCGTCCCGATCATCTGCTCGGGGCGCACCCATGCATCGAATTCCGCCTCGGTCAGGTAGCCGAGTGCGAGCGCGGCCGCCTTCAGCGTCGTGCCTTCCTTATGCGCCTTCTTCGCGATCTGCGCGGACTTGTCGTAGCCGATGTGCGGATTGAGCGCCGTCACGAGCATCAGCGATTCGTTCAGCAACAGGTCGATGCGCGAGCGGTTCGGCTCGATGCCCACCGCGCAGTGATCGTTGAAGCTCTGCGCGCCGTCGGCGAGCAGCCGCACCGACTGCAGCACGTTGTGCGCGATCATCGGCCGGAACACGTTCAGCTCGAAGTTGCCGCTCGCGCCGCCGACGTTGACCGCGACGTCGTTGCCGAACACCTGGCAGCACAGCATCGTCACGGCTTCCGACTGCGTCGGATTCACCTTGCCTGGCATGATCGAGCTGCCCGGCTCGTTTTCCGGAATCGACAGCTCGCCGAGCCCGCAGCGCGGCCCGCTCGCGAGCCAGCGCACGTCGTTCGCGATCTTCATCAGGCTGGCCGCGACCGTTTTCAGCGCGCCGTGCGCGAACACCAGCGCGTCGGCGGCCGCCATCACCTCGAACTTGCTCGGCGCCGTCACGAACGGCAGCTTCGCGAGCCGGCCGATCTCGTCGGCCACGCGCACCGCGAACTCCGGATGCGCGTTCAGCCCCGTGCCGACCGCGGTGCCGCCGAGCGCGAGCTCGTACAGGTGCGGCAGCGCCGATTCGACGTGACGGATGCCCTGGTCGAGCTGCGCGACGTAGCCGGAGAACTCCTGGCCGAGCGTGAGCGGCGTGGCGTCCTGCAGGTGGGTGCGGCCGATCTTGACGATGTCGGCAAACGCCTTCGACTTCGCGTCGAGCGTCGCGCGCAGCGTGCGCAGCGCCGGCAGCAGGTGATTGACGATCGCATACGCGGCCGCGATGTGCATCGCGGTCGGGAACACGTCGTTCGACGACTGGCCGCGGTTCACGTCGTCGTTCGGATGAACCTTGCGCGCTTCGCCGCGCTCGCCGCCCAGCAGCTCGCTCGCGCGATTCGCGATCACCTCGTTGAGGTTCATGTTGGTCTGCGTGCCGGAGCCCGTCTGCCACACCGCCAGCGGGAATTCGCGCGGATGCTTGCCGGCGATGATCTCGTCGGCGGCTTCGATGATCGCGTGTGCCTTGTCGTCGGCGAGCACGCCGAGCGACTGGTTGACGGCCGCCGCGGCGCGCTTGACGATCGCGAGCGCGTGGATCAGCTCGGGTGACTGCTTCTCGGTCGAGATCCGGAAATTCTGCAGCGAGCGCTCGGTCTGCGCGCCCCAGAGCCGGTCGGCCGGCACGGCGATCTCACCGAACGTGTCGCGTTCCATCCGAACTGCTTCATTCATGATGCACTCCTCCGGGAAAGGGGAAAGGCCGCGCGTCGTCGCGCGGCGTCAGGCGTAATCAGACGTATCGTGAGGCAGTCGCGCCGCTAGCGCGGCGTCTCGAGGGGTTCAACCGACAAGCATAGCGCCGGTCGCGATTTTGCGTCGTGTCGCGCCTGGGGGCGGCGCAAGCTCGTGACGAGCGTAACCAGCCCCTAGCGGGCCGTCGCGATCAGCGAAGTGGTCTTGCGGTGAAAGCGCCAGGCCATCAGCGCGGCGACGCTCGCAAGCCCGGCCGCGAGCCCCCACCACAGGCCGCGCGCGCCGAGGCCCGCGTGGAACGCGAACCAGTAGCCGGTCGGGAAGCCGATGCCCCAGTAGCCGAAGGTCGCGGCGAGCATCGGGATGCGCGTGTCCTTCAGGCCGCGCAGCGCACCCGACGCGACGGTCTGCATGCCGTCGACGATCTGGAACACCGCGGCGATGCCGAGCAGCGACGCGGCGAGCGATACCGTGGCCGCGTTGGCCGGATCGTCGAGATGCAGGTACAGGCCGACGATCGTGTGCGGCGCGACGATCATCACGAGGCCCGACAGCGACATGAAGCCGACGCCGAGCGCCAGCGCGACGAAGCCCGCGTGCCGCGCGGCGACGGGCGAGCCCGCGCCGATCCAGTAGCCGACGCGCACGTTGGCTGCCTGGCCGACCGCAAGCGGCACCATGAACGACACCGACGCGACGTTCAGCGCGATCTGGTGCGCGGCGAGCGACGTCGCGCCCAGCACGCCGACCGTGAGGCCGGTGGCGAGGAACAGCGTCGATTCGACCCCGTACGTGATCGCCACCGGCCAGCCGATGCCGATCAGCTCGCCCATCACGGGCAGCTTCGGGCGCGCGGCGGTCACGAAATGGCGGAAGCGCTGCCGGCCGTGCAGCAGCCAGATGAGGGCGAGCGCGGTGAGCCAGATCGTGATCGACGTCGCGACGGCCGAGCCGAGAAAGCCCAAGCGCGGCAGCCCGAATGCGCCGTGGATCAGCCCGTAGTTCAGCACGCCGTTCACGCCAACGCCGCCGATCGACACCCACAGGAGGCGGCGCGCGGCGCCGATCGCGGGCAGGAACGCGCGCATCAGCCCGACGCCGATCAGGCTGCCGAGCGCCGCGTAGCGCAGGATGCCCGTGTATTCGCCGACGTGATGCGCGAGCAGCGGCGGCTCGTGGAACATCAGCAGGATCGGTTCGGCCAGCGACAGCGCGACGATTGCCGGAATCGCGAGCAGCACGGACAGCGCGAAGCCCGTCCAGTAGATGTGCGGCACGCGATCCTCGGCCTGCGCGCCGCGCGCGTGCGCGACGCTCACGCTGACCGACGACAGCACGCCTTGCAGGATCGTCACGATCACGAAGAAGAAGTTCGCGCCGAGCCCGCCTGCCGCGAGCGAATCGGGGCCGAGCGAACCGAGCAGCACCGTGTCGGTGACGCTCATCGCCATCTGGGAGAGTTGCGCGATCGCGAGCGGTGCGGCGAGGCGCGCGGTATCGGCGGCATGACTGGACAGGGACGGCGGCGCGGCGGCCGTCCGCGTAAGACCGGAATGCGACATGGAATGGGCGCTCGCGCGGGTGCGGGCCCGCGCTATATGTATTTATTTTGAGAGACGGCTAGCTTACGGCTTTATTCGTACCGTGTCGAACGCGTGCGCCGATGGCCATGTCGCGGACAGGGGGAACCCCGGCGGGCGCTACGCCTCGCGTACCGCGATGCGCGTGTCGCCGAGCAGCACGACCTGGCCCGCGCGGATCTTGCAGGTCTTGCGCAGCTCGACCGCGCCGTCCACTTTCACGGCGCCGGACGCGACGATCAGCTTCGCGGTGCCGCCGCTGTCCGCGAGGCCGGTGATCTTGAGAAGGTTGTGCAGCTCGACGTATTCGCCGGTCAGCGTGAAATCCAGATTGGGCATGACGAGGAAGGTGCGCGACGCGCGGGAGGAAACGCTCCGCATCATACGGCACCGGGGGCCGGCACGCGAGCGCGGGCGGCCGGCGCACGTTGTAAAGGACTGTGAGCGATTCGTCAGCAAATGAAACGGTGGGTAACAGTCTGAGAGATTCGCGAACCGGCCGCGCGGGCCGCGGGTCTTCTGTCGTACCTGCTGCGTGTTGCGGCGGGGAACGCGACGGACCGCATCGCTGCGGACCGGACGCACAACTTCTTGAGGAGAATTGCCATGTCCAAGATTCGTACGATGCTGATCGGTGCCGCGCTGACGGCGTTCGCTACTTCGGCCGCATTCGCCCAGACGGGCACGACGGCGCAAGGCGCGGCCGGTGCCGGCGTGCAGGCGCAGACGCCGGCCGCTGGTGCCGGTGCAGGCGTGCAGGGCGGTGCCGGCGCGAACGCGTCGGGCAATGCGGCGGGCGGTGCGACCGATGCGGTCGGCGCGGCAGCCGATGGCGCGAAGGATACGACGTCGTCGGCCGTCCATTCGACCAAGAAGCATACAAAGCATGCGGCGAAGGCGGCCAAGAGCCATGCGGGTTCGGCCAAGGCGAAGGCCGACGACGCGACCGAAGGCGGCGCATCGGTCGGCGCGCAGGGCGGTGCATCGGCCCAGGGCGCCACGCAGTAAGCGGTGCCCGGGGCTTGTCGCGACGCTCGTCTTCGGACGGCGCGTCGCGACGGGCGATCGTCCGGCGGCCCGGTTCGCTCCGCGCGAACCGGGCCATTTTCATCAGGTGATGCGTTCAGCGGGACGCGCGCTTACGGCCGGCGCTGCCCTTGCCCTTGTCCCTGCCCCTGCGGCGGCCGCACGGCAGCAGGGGTGAACACGCTGCGCAGCCACGCGGCGAGCCGCGCGAAGACGTCATACGGTTCCTCGACGAAGATCTCCGGCTTCAGCAGCCGCAGGTATTCCATGATCTGCTGCGCTTCCTGCTTCTGGAACGAGCCGTGCGCGAGCCCGAGCCGCAGCAGTCCGCGCAATTCGCCGAGCTTGTCGCGGGCAATGCTGCCGACGCTCATCTCGCACGCGAGCTTGGCCTCGTAGATCCGCTGTCGCAGCGATTCCGCGAGCCGCCACGCAGGCGTCTGCATCAGTTCCTCGAGCGTCTGGATGTCCTGCGCGGCGCCCTTGATCTGCGACGCGAGCGGGTCGATCAGCGACGCATCGCCCTGCGCTTCGGCGACGATCGCCTTCGCCCAGTCGCGGCACGCCTTCGCGAGTTCGTCGGGCGTCCATTCGGAGCGCGACGCGAAGCCGAAGCCGAATTCGCCGGCCTGCCGCATCAGGATCGCGACGACGTCCGGAAATTCCTTGTCGAGCGTGCGCTTGGCCCACGCGTACTGGCCGCCCTGCAGCATCCGCTGCACGGCGTGCTCGGTGAGCGGCACCATGTTGTCGAGCAGCTTGGCGCGCAGGAAATCCTCGAACGACGGCGTCGCGAATTGCGGGTCGAGTTTCAGCGACACGCGGACGAACGCGTCGTAGTCCTTGCGCAGGGACTCGAGCGTGTCGTCCTTGAGGGAAAGGGTGATCTGGCCCATGAATCGTCTCGATGGGGGCCCGCGCAAGCCGGCGCCGGCACGGCGCACCGGGGCGGGCGCAGCGTCGACTGACCGGTGCGCGCCGGGGCCGGTGGCGGGTCTTCCTCTCCTATATCGGCGCACCGGGCGGAAACTTGAGCGCGCGATATGGAGCGTGCGCTCAGGTAGCCGGCCAGTGCGGGAGGACGGCCCCTTGCCACACGAAGAACACCACGAGCCCGGCCGCGATCGTCACGAGCGGGCGGCGGGTCGCGGCCGACACGAGCACGGCCGCGAGTGCGCCGACGAGCTGCGGATTGCGCCAGGTCAGCTCGGCCGTGCCGCCGTGCGGCGAGACGGTCATCGGCACGATGATCGCGGTCAGCACGGTGACCGGCACGAAGGCGAGCGCGGTCCGCACGAGCGGCGGGAACGTCAGCCGCTCGCCGAACAGGAACAGCGTCGAGCGGATCGCATACGTGATGACGGCCATCCCGAGGATCAACAGCGCGTAGCTCACGATGCGGCCCCCGAACGAGCGTTGGCGTGCGTGCGATCGTGCCGCAGCGTGAGCACGACGCCGATCGCGACGCCGGCGGCGACCGCGCCGAGCAGCCCGAGCTTGTACGGCCAGCCCTGCCAGAAGTACGCGAGCGTGCCCGCCGTGGCGGCCGCCGCGAAGTAGCGCAGCGTGCCGAGCTGCGGGACGACGATCGCGATGAAGGTCGCTGCCATCGCGAAATCGAGGCCGAGCGACTGCAGGCCCGGGAACGCCGCGCCGAAGCCGATGCCCGCGAGCGTCCAGACCTGCCAGTTCAGGTACATCGCGAGCCCGGAGCCGAAAAAGTAGTGGGGGCCGATCGTACCGGGCGGGTAGTGCCGGTAGTGGCCGTAGGCGACCGCGAACACCTCGTCGGTCATCAACGCGCCGAGCGTCGCGCGCCAGCGCAGCGGCAGGTGGGCAACATAGGGCGCGAGCGTCGCGCTGTACAGCAGGTGGCGCAGGTTCACGATCAGCGTCGTGGCGAGCACGACGACGAAACTCGCGCTGCCGGCGATCAGGCCGAGCGCGATGAATTGCGCGGAGCCCGCGAACACGGCGAGCGACATCAGTGCGCCGTGCCACGCGGCGAGCGGGCCGCCGCCGACGAGCGTGCCGAATATCACGCCGAACGGCGCGGCGCCGATCATCATCGGGATCGTGTCGCGCGCGCCATCGAGCCATTCGTTGAGCGGGCGGCGCGGGGGTGATGCGGGTGTCTTGTTCAAGAAGCGCTCCTCCATGAGCGGGAGGATAGCGGGCCGGCGGCGAGCCGGCTTGTATGTTCTTGCGCCCGCCGGAGCGGGGCCGGTGCTCACGTGCCGGCCGGCACGGATCACGGCGCGACCGACGATGGCGGGAAGCCGGCGTCAGCTTGCCTGCCAGCGCCCGGGCGGCACGCCGAACATCCGTTTGAAATGCCGCGTGAAGTGACTCTGGTCGACGAAGCCACTGGCCGCGGCGACATCGGCGACCGGCACGCCCGCGCGCAACGGCGCCAGCGCGCGCTGCAGCCGCAGCTGGTTGCGCCACGCATGCGGCGGCATGCCGGTCGTACGTGTGAACAGGCGCGCCGCGTGAAATGGCGACAGGCCGACCGTCTGCGCGACGTCGTCGAGCGTCACCGTGCACGTCAGGTCGGCAGCGAGCCGCTCGCGCATCGCGTCGACGCGTGGCTCGTCGGTCGCGAGCGGCGCCGGTTGCGGCCGCACGTCGGCGTGACGCACGATCAGCGTCGACAGCGCGTCGAGCATCGCGGTTTCGGCGGCGAGCGGATCGTAGATGCGCGGCGCGCCGGTGGCCGAATCGCCGGCCGCCGGATCGCCGGCCGGCTGTCCGGGCGCATCGGCCTGCGACGACAGCGCGCGCTCGCTGCCGGCTTCCAGCATCCGGTGCGCGAGCGTGAGCCGGGCCGCGAGATCGGCGTCGCGGATCACGTCGGGGGCAAACCAGGGCGCATCCTGCGGGCGGCCCGCGATCGTACTCGCGAGCTCGTGGATGAATTCGACCGGCATGTAGCTGACGCGATAGCACCAGCCTTCGTCGGCGGCACGCGAGCCCGTATGCACTTCACCGGGATTGATCACGGGCACGGTGCCCGTTTCGGCGACGTAGCCGGTGCCGCGATAGGTAAAGCGTTCCGCGCCTTCGAGAATCACGGGGATCGTGTACGCGTCGTGCCAGTGGGGCGCGAACGCGTGATCGCGATAGGTGGCCGTGAGCAGATCCGCGTCCGGCACGAGCGGCGTACGCCAGTAGCGTGCGGAATCGGGGAGGCGGGTGGTGGACATGATCGGGCGCGAGCGGTCGAACCGACAGTGTATCGCTCGCGCGCCCGGCGGGTGCGGTCTTACTTGACCGGAATCGTCGTGCCGGCCGGCATCGGCACCGCGGTGACGGCGTTCTTCGGGCTGCCGCTGACGATGCGGTCGCTGTAGGTCAGATAGACGATCGTGTTGCGTTTCTTGTCGACCACGCGCACGACGTGCAGCGTCTTGAAGATGAACGACATGCGTTCGCTGAAGACGTCGGCCTGCTGCTTGACCGGTTCCTTGAAGCTGATCGGGCCGACCTGCCGGCACGCGATCGACGCTTCGCTGGGGTCCTCGGCCACGCCGAGCGTGCCCTTGATCCCGCCGGTGCGGGCGCGCGACACGTAGCAGGTCACGCCGGTCACGACCGGATCGTCATAGGCCTCGACGACCACGCGGTCGGAACCCGTGACGCGGAAATGGGTGTTGACGCTGCCGACTTCCTCCGCATGCGCGAACGGTGCCGCGGCGAAGGCGGAGAGCAGGAGGGCGAGGGGCGCGGAGCGCAGGAGACGATGCTTCATCGACGGAACCGGATGCGAATGCGGGACAGAGACTCTAGCATGCGCATGACCGGGCCACGAAAAGCAGAAAGACGGAACGGTGGCCGGAAAAACCAAAGGCCCGTCGCATGACGGGCCTTTCGCTATTTGGCTCCCCGACCTGGGCTCGAACCAGGGACCTACGGATTAACAGTCCGGCGCTCTACCGACTGAGCTATCGGGGAACAAACAAGCAACAGCAGAGAAACGAGATTGTATGGAGTGTTCGCTAACCTGTCAACACTTTGGGGCCGCGGCGCATAAAATTTTTTGCGGCCGCCGCGCGATCAGCGCTCGAGCAGGTGCAGCTTGTCCTGCACGTCCTTCCACTCGTCCGCGTCGGCCGGCGCCGGCTTGGTCTTCGTGATCGACGGCCAATTCTTCGCCAGCTCGGCATTCAGCTCGGTGAACTGCTGCTGGTCGCCCGGAACGTCTTCTTCGGCATAGATCGCATTGGTCGGGCATTCGGCGACGCACACGGCGCAGTCGATGCACTCGTCCGGATCGATGGCGAGAAAGTTGGGACCTTCACGGAAGCAATCCACCGGGCACACATCCACGCAATCCGTGTATTTGCACTTGATGCAGCCTTCGGTCACAACGTGAGTCATTAAAACGCTCCTGCTTGGCGGTATATATGGGGTGGCGTTTGCGCCAAAAGCGGCATTGTAACTGAAGCGCAAAACCCGCATGACGAGGTCGGCTATCCGGCTTATATCGTTTCGTGATTAGTTTATGGGATGTGCAAGACGGGTACGCGCACGTCGGGCGCCGGCACGATGCGGCAAGGCGGCGGGGCGGTTTCACGATGGTCCGTCCCGCATTCGGGTAACATGACCGACAGACCGGGCGGCGCGCGGTGCGCCGGGGCCGGTCACGATATTGGCGCTGCCGTCATCATGATCATCACTTCGCTGCTCGACACGGATCTCTACAAGTTCACGATGATGCAGGTCGTCCTGCATCACTTCCCGGCTGCAAACGTCGAATACCGCTTCCGGTGCCGCACGCCCGGCGTCGATCTCGTGCCGTACATCGACGAGATTCGCGACGAGGTGCGCGGCCTGTGCTCGCTGCGCTTTGCCGACGTCGAACTCGACTACCTGCGGCGGATGCGCTTCATCAAGAGCGACTTCGTCGACTTCCTCGCGCTGTTCCACCTGAACGAGAAGTACATCTCGATCACGCCGTCGCCGAAGGGCAACGGCGAAATCGACATCGTGATCGAGGGGCCGTGGCTGCATACGATCCTGTTCGAGATCCCCGTGCTCGCGATCGTCAACGAAGTCTATTTCCGCAACACGCAGCGCGAGCCCGACTATCGCGAAGGGCGCGAGCGGCTGCGTGAGAAGATCAAGCTGCTCGGCGCGAAGCCCGAATTCGCCGACTGCAAGATCGCCGACTACGGCACGCGCCGGCGCTTCTCGAAGGTCTGGCACGAGGAAGTCGCGCTCACGCTGCGCGACGGGCTCGGCCCGCAGTTCGCGGGCACGAGCAACGTGCTGTACGCGATGAAGCACGACATCACGCCGCTCGGCACGATGGCGCACGAATACCTGCAGGCGTGCCAGGCGCTCGGCCCGCGGCTGCGCGACTCGCAGATCTACGGCTTCGAGATGTGGGCGAAGGAATATCGCGGCGACCTCGGGATCGCGCTGTCGGACGTCTACGGGATGGACGCGTTCCTGAACGACTTCGACATGTACTTCTGCAAGCTGTTCGACGGCGCGCGCCACGATTCGGGCGATCCGTTCGAGTGGGGCGAGCGGATGCTGCGCCATTACGAGGCGAACCGGTGCGACCCGCGTACCAAGGTGCTCGTGTTCTCGGACGCGCTCGACATCCCGAAGGTCATGCAGCTGTACGAACGGTTCCGCGGCCGCTGCAAGCTCGCATTCGGCGTCGGCACCAACCTCACCAACGATCTCGGCTACGTGCCGCTGCAGATCGTGATCAAGATGGTTCGCTGCAACGGCCAGCCGGTCGCGAAGCTGTCCGATTCGCCGGGCAAGAGCATGTGCGACGACAAGGCGTATCTCGCGTACCTGCGGCAGGTGTTCGGCATCGCGCAGCCGGTCGAGGAAGACGCGTCGAAGTAGGCGTCGGCCGTTCGGCCGAGGGTGTGTCGCGGCAGGGGTGGCCGGTATAATCCGACGTATTGCACGACAACGTCACGAGGACCGTTCATGGACACTTCCGCTGCCCGTCGCCAGATCCTCGCGCGCATCCGCGCGGCGCAGGGGCGCGCGGCCGAACCCGATGCAGCGGAGCGCGACGGCGTCGCCGACTATCTCGCCCGTCATCCGGAGGGCCCGCGCCCGCCGGCGCCGGCCGACCTCGTCGCCGCTTTCGTCGACGAAGCGGGGCGTCTGTCGACCACGGTCGACGAAGTCGCGACGCTGGCCGATGTGCCCGCCGCCGCCGCCCGCTATCTTGCCGCTCATGGTCTGCCGACGCAGGCCGTCGCATGGCGCACGCTGGCCGATCTCGACTGGGCCGGCGCCGGCCTGTCGGTCGAGTGCCGCAAGCCGCGCGACGGCGATCTCGTCGGCCTGACCGGCTGCTTCTGCGCGACCGCCGAAACGGGGTCGCTGGTGTTGCTGTCCGGCCCCGACACTTACGCATCGGCCGGCCTGCTGCCGGAAACCCACATCGCGATCGTGCCGGCGTCACGCATCGTCGCCGGTCATGAAGACGCGTTCGCACTGATTCGCGCGGAGCGCGGCGAGTTGCCGCGCGCGGTCAATTTCGTGTCGGGCCCGTCGCGCACGGGCGACATCGAGCAAACGATCATTCTGGGCGCGCACGGCCCGTACCGCGTGCACGCGATCGTCGTACGGGGCGCCTGACGCGCCCGCTGTATTCACCCCTACTCGACAAGGAAGTTCCGCATGAAACGACATGCCGCCTGGGCGGGCATGGCGTCGGGAATCGCACTTGGCGCCGCTCCCGCGCTCGCATCGGCCGCCACGCTCGACGGTGCCACGCTGTCCGCGCTCTGGGGCATCCCGTTCGCGGGAATCCTGCTGTCCATCGCGCTGTTCCCGCTCGTCGCCCCCGTGTTCTGGCATCACCACTTCGGCAAGATCGCCGCCGGCTGGGCGATCGTGTTCCTGGCGCCGTTCGCGGTCGCGTTCGGCGCCGGCACCGCGTTCGGCACGCTCGTGCATGCGCTGCTCGAGGAATACATTCCGTTCATCGTGCTGCTCACCGCGCTCTACACGGTCGCGGGCGGCATCTGCGTGAACGGCAACCTGCATGGCTCGCCGAAGCTGAATACCGCGATCCTCGCGCTCGGCACGCTGCTCGCGAGCGTGATGGGTACGACGGGCGCCGCGATGCTGCTGATCCGGCCGCTGCTGCGCGCCAACGACAACCGCAAGCATGTCGTGCACGTCGTGATCTTCTTCATCTTCCTCGTCGCGAATGCGGGCGGCTCGCTGTCGCCGCTCGGCGATCCGCCGCTGTTCCTCGGCTTCCTGAACGGCGTGAGCTTCTTCTGGACGACCACCCATCTCGCGCTGCCGATGCTGTTCATCTGCGTGGTGCTGCTGACGCTGTTCTTCGTGCTCGATACGTACTTCTACCGGAAGGGCGGCGAGGAGCGGCCGGCCGCGCTCGATCCGACGCCCGACGGCGCGGCGCTGTCGATCGACGGCAAGATCAACTTCGTGCTGCTGGCGGCCGTGATCGCGCTCGTGCTGATGAGCGGCGTGTGGAAGCCGGACATCTCGTTCGACGTGTGGGGTACGCACGTCGCGTTGCAGAATCTCGTGCGCGACGTCGCGCTCGTGGTGGTGACGCTCGCGTCGCTCGCGCTGACGCCGCGTTCCGCGCGCGAGGGCAACGCATTCAACTGGGCGCCGATCGAGGAAGTCGCGAAGCTGTTCGCGGGCATCTTCGTGACGATTGCGCCGGTAATCGTGATCCTGCGCGCGGGCGCGGACGGCGCGTTCGCACAGATCGTGCATCTCGTCACCGGGCCCGACGGCAGGCCGATCGACGCGATGTACTTCTGGGCGACGGGCATCCTGTCGTCGTTCCTCGACAACGCACCGACCTATCTCGTGTTCTTCAACCTTGCGGGCGGCGATGCGCAGACGCTGATGACGACTGGCGCATCGACGCTCGCCGCGATTTCCGCCGGCGCGGTGTTCATGGGCGCGAACAGCTATATCGGCAACGCGCCGAATTTCATGGTGAAGGCGATCGCCGAATCGCGCGGCGTGAAGATGCCGAGCTTCTTCGCGTATCTTGGCTGGGCGCTCGTCGTGCTGATACCGGTATTCCTGCTGACGTCGTGGCTTTTCTTCACGGCGTAAGCTGACGTTTTTCAACCCCGAGCGGGCGGCTCCGGCGGCGCATGGCGCGCCGCGATCCGTCCGCGGCATGCGGAGATGGCGATGCAGAAGATTCTGGTCGCGCGTCCGATCTTTCCGGACGTGATCGAACGGCTCAAGCAGTATTTCGACGTCGACTGGAACGACGGCGACGCACTCGCGCCCGACGCGCTCGCCGCGCGTCTGGCCGACAAGGACGGCGCGCTGACGGCCGGCGACCCGGTCGGCGCGGCCACGCTCGCGGCGGCGCCGCGCCTGCGGGTCGTGGCGAACATGGCGGTCGGCTACAACAACTTCGACATGGCTGCGTTCAACGCGGCGAACGTGCTCGGCACCAACACGCCCGACGTGCTGAACGAGTCGACAGCCGATTTCGGCTGGGCGCTGATGATGGCCGCCGCGCGCCGGATCGCCGAATCCGAACACTGGCTGCGCGCCGGTCACTGGCAGAAGTGGGCGTACGACGGCTTCCTCGGCACCGACATCCACGGCTCGACGCTCGGCGTGATCGGGATGGGCCGCATCGGCCAGGCGCTCGCGCGCCGCGCGCGCGGCTTCGGGATGCAGGTGATCTATCACAACCGGTCGCGGGTCGCGCCCGAGATCGAAGCCGAGCTGAAAGCCGAATACGTGTCGAAGGATGCGCTGCTCGCGCGCGCCGATCATGTCGTGCTCGTGCTGCCGTACACGAAGGAGAACCATCACACGATCGGCGCGGCCGAGCTTGCGAAGATGAAACCCACGGCGACGCTGACCAATATCGCGCGTGGCGGGATCGTCGACGATGCGGCGCTGGCCGTCGCGCTGCGCGACGGGACGATCGCCGCGGCCGGCCTCGACGTGTACGAGGGCGAGCCGAGCGTGCATCCGGCGCTGCTCGAGGTGCCGAACGTCGTGCTGACGCCGCATATCGCGAGCGCGACCGAAAAGACCCGCCGCGCGATGGCGAATCTCGCTGCCGACAACCTGATCGCCGCGCTCGGCGAGGGGCCGCGTGCGGGGCAGCCGCCGAATCCGATCAACCCTGACGTGATCGGGAAGCCGCGCGCATGACGATGACGTTGTTGCTGGCGGCGGTCGTCGTGCTGGCCGTCGCGCTCGCGGTGGCGATCATCGCGCTCGTGCGCGGCGGCCGCCACGACGATGCGGCCGTGCTCGGCGATCAGATCGAGGACGCCGCGCATGCGCAGGCGCGCGCGGTCGAGCGGCTCGAACGCGAATTGCGCGGCGAGATCGTCGAAAACGCACGCGGCTCGCGTACCGAGCTGGCCGGCAGCTTCGTCCAGTTGCAGCAGACGCTCGCCGCGCAACTGACGAGCGTGGCGACCGTGCAGAACAACCAGATCGAGGGGTTCGCGCAGCAGCTCGGCAAGCTCGTCGCCGGCAACGCGCAGCAGTTCGACGCGATGCGCGAGAGCCTGCAGCGCCAGGCCCAGCAGGCGCGCGAGGAACAGACTGGCGCGTTGCGGCTGTTCGGCGACACGTTGCACCGGCAGCTCTCGCAACTGACCGAGGCGAACGATCGCCGGATCGGGGAAGTACGCGCGACGCTCGAACAGCGGTTGAAGGAAATCGAGACGAACAACGCAGCGAAGCTCGAGGAGATGCGTCGCACCGTCGACGAGAAGCTGCATGCGACGCTCGAGCAGCGGCTCGGCGAATCGTTCAAGCTCGTGTCGGACCGGCTCGAGCAGGTGCATCGCGGGCTCGGCGAGATGCAGACGCTCGCGGCCGGTGTCGGCGACCTGAAGAAGGTGCTGACCAACGTGAAGACGCGCGGCACCTGGGGCGAGGTGCAGCTCGAAGCGCTGCTCGAACAGATGCTGACGGCCGACCAGTACGCGAAGAACGTCGCGACGGTGCCGAAGAGCACCGAGCGCGTCGAATTCGCGATCCGGCTGCCGGGCCGCGATGCCGGCACGCGCGACGCGCCGCCGGTGTGGCTGCCGATCGACGCGAAATTCCCGCGCGAAGACTACGAGCGGCTGATCGACGCGCAGGAGCGCGCCGATGCGGTGGCCGTCGAGGAGGCGGCGCGTGCGCTCGAGGCGCGGGTGCGGATGGAAGCGCGCACGATCGCCGAGAAGTACGTCGCGCCGCCGCACACGACCGATTTCGCGCTGCTGTTCCTGCCGACCGAGGGGCTCTATGCGGAGATCCTGCGCCGCCCGGGGCTGACCGACCTGCTGCAGCGCGACTATCGCGTGACGGTCGCCGGGCCGACCACGCTCACCGCGCTACTGAACAGCCTGCAGATGGGGTTCCGCACGCTCGCGATCGAGCAGCGCTCGAGCGAGGTGTGGCAGGTGCTCGGCGCGGTCAAGACGGAGTTCGGCAAGTTCGGCGACGTGCTCGCGCGCACGAAGGCGCAGCTCGAAACGGTCACGCGTTCGATCGAGTCTGCCGAGCAGCGCACGCGGGTGATGAGTCGCAAGCTCAAGCAGGTCGAGGCGCTGCCGGGCGACACGGCGGCCGGGCTGCTCGGCGCGGACGGGGCCGAAGGCGCCGATGCGGACGACACGTGATGCGCGTTGCCGGCCGCTGCCGGACGGAAAAAACGGGCGCCGCGGCGCCCGTTTTCTTGTGTGGCGATCGCCGGCGCGGCCGGCTCGCCCTCAATGCGCGGCGAGCGTGTCCAGCGCGTCGCCCGTCACGCGCACGATGCGCCACTCCGGCAGCACGGTCGCGCCCATCTTCTCGTAGAAATCGATTGCCGGCTGGTTCCAGTCGAGGACCGACCATTCGAAGCGCGCGCAACGGCGCTCGACGGCGAGTGCCGCGAGATGACGCAGCATCGCGGTGCCGAGGCCCGTGCCGCGCTGCGACGGCTGCACGTACAGATCCTCGAGATAGAGCCCGCGGCGGCCGAGGAAGGTCGAGTAGTTGTGGAAGAACAGCGCATACGCGACGATCGCGCCGTCGCGCTCGGCCACCAGCGCTTCGGCAGCGGGGTGTTCGCCGAACAGCGCGTCGGCGAGATCGGCTTCGGTCGCGACGAACAGATGCGTGAGCTTCTCGAACTCGGCCAGCTCGCGCATCAGCGCGAGGATCGCGCCGACGTCGCGCGGGTCGGCCGCGCGGATCAGCGGCGTGCCGCTCACGCTTCCTCCGGCGGATCGGACAGCACGATCTCGATGCCGCCGAAGCGCGATGCGACCCAGTTGTACGCATGGCACGCGATCCACAGCAGCACGAAACCGAGGATCGCGTTCAGCAGCAGTGCGCTCAGGATCGTGCTCAACTCGACCATCCCGTAGCGGATATACGCGACCAGAATGCCGAGCAGCACGATCGGCACGCTGAACGTCAGGTAGACGAGGATCAGCGCCTTTGCGGTCTGCCCCGCGGCGATCGACGAGATTTGTTTCTTCATGTGCGGATTGCCCCCGTAGAAATATACCGATTGGAATTCAGATCAGGCCGTCGAGCGGCAGGATGTCGACCGGGGCGCCCGCGTCGACTGCCGCGGTATCGTGGCCCAGGACGATGAAACAGTTGGCGGCGGCAAGACCGCTCAGCGACGCGGAGCTTTGCGATCCCGTCGGCGCGACGTGCCATTGGCCGTCGGCGGCGCGCGTCGCGATGCCGCGCAGGTAGTCGGTGCGGCCGGGACGCTTCTTCAACGGCTGCGTACTGAGCGCCGTATACATGGCCGGCGGCGGCGTTTGCGTGCCGGCCAGCTTGAGCAGCGCAGGACGCACGATCGCAAGGAACGTCACGGCGGACGCGACAGGATTGCCGGGCAGCCCGAAGAACAGCGCGTGGCCGGCGCCGTCGGCCGCGCGGGCGAGCGTGCCGCACGCGAGCGGCCGGCCGGGCCGCAGCGCGAGACTCGCGAACGTCACGTCGCCGAGCCGCGCCATCACGTCGCGCGTGAAGTCGGCTTCGCCGACCGATACGCCGCCCGACGTGATGACCGCATCGGCTTGCGCGGCGATGGCGTTGCGCAACGCGGTTTCGAGCGCGGCCGGGTCGTCGCGGACGATGCCGAGGTCGATCGTGTCGACGTGCAGCCGTTCGAGCATCGCGATCAGCATGCCGCGATTGCTGTCGTACAGCGCGCCGCGGCCGAGCGGTTCGCCGGGCTCGCGCAACTCGTCGCCGGTCGAGAACACGGCGACGCGCACGCGGCGGCGCACCGTGACGTCGGCGATGCCGAACGACGCGAGCAGGCCGAGATCGGACGGCCGCAGGATGCGGCCCGCGGCGAGCGCACAGGCGCCGCGCGCGAGATCCTCGCCGGCCCGGCGGCAGTTCGCGCCGCGCGCGACGTCGTGCGCGGCGAAGCGGATCGTATCGCCGTCGACGCGCACGCGTTCCTGCGGAATCACCGTGTCGCATCCGGCCGGCATCGGCGCGCCCGTCATGATGCGCACGCATGCACCGGCCGCCACGGCGCCGTCGAACGGATGGCCGGCGAACGCGGTGCCGGCGACCGGCATCGCGACCTCGCCCTGCGCCGATGCGAATGCCGCGGCGGCGCCGTCGAACGCATAGCCGTCCATGGCCGAGTTGTCGTACGCGGGAATGTCGAACGGCACGCTCACGTCGGCCGCGAGCACGCGATCGAGCGCCTCGCGCAGCGTCACCGTGTCACACGCGTCGACGGGCACCGCGAAGCGGCACGCGAGCGCCTGCGCGTCGGCGAGCGACAGCGGGGCATCGGGGTCGGGTGCGGTTCGGGAGGCGGGCGAGGAGTGCGTGATCATCAGTCGGACTGCGCCGCAAGGCGTATCGGGTTCGTGGCCGGTGGCGCGAGGAGGGTGCCGGGGCGCGGGTTTCGCGTGTGGCGGGCGCCGGGCAGGAACGGCACAGGGCCGTCAGCGACGGGCCAGCGCGGCGAGTTCCTGCCAGGAGTTGGCATTGTAAAACGCACGCTCGTCGCGAAACTCGACTTCGACCGTCTTGTGGCGTGCGTACCACGCACGCACCTTGCGGTCGCCGGCCGCGAGCCGGGCGGCCAGGTCGTCGGCCAGCGACGTGCGCAGCAGCGCGAACGTCGGCTGCGGC
>NZ_JACFYV010000138.1:0-18035 GCF_016759955.1 Burkholderia sp. KCJ3K979 | reverse complement strand
GTCGTCAAGCGCCCGTGGCCCGCGATGATCCGCACGATCTGGGGCGACCCGGAGCGTTTCAAGAAGAGCTATTACCCGGAAGAACTCGGCGGCACGCTCTATCTGGCCGGCGACGGCACCGTGCGCGACAAGGAGACCGGCTACTTCACGATCATGGGCCGGATCGACGACGTGCTGAACGTGTCGGGCCACCGGCTCGGCACGATGGAGATCGAGTCGGCGCTGGTGTCGCATGAACTCGTGGCCGAGGCGGCGGTAGTGGGCCGTCCGGACGACACGACGGGCGAGGCGGTGGTCGCGTTCGTGGTGCTGAAGCGCTCGCGCCCGGAAGGCGACGAAGCGGCGGCGCTCGCGAAGACGCTGCGCGACTGGGTCGGCAAGCAGATCGGGCCGATCGCGAAGCCGAAGGACATCCGCTTCGGCGACAACCTGCCGAAGACCCGCTCGGGCAAGATCATGCGGCGCCTGCTGCGCTCGCTCGCGAAGGGCGAGGCGATCACGCAGGATACGTCCACGCTCGAGAATCCGGCCATCCTCGAGCAGTTGAACCACTCGATGTGACATCGCCCGCCACGGCCGGTGGATCGCTTCACCACGGCGCCGCAGTATGGCCGCTTGCCCGTCTCTCACACCGGGCTCGCGGTCGTGTTGCGGCACCGGCGACAAGCATCGCCGTGCGTTCCCCGACGGCACGGCATGCAGGCGGCTCGCAATGATTCCGCCACTGCATTTTTAATTAGTGATGCGTATTACAACACTCACAAAACGGAGACAGACGATGAAGAGCAGGACATGGACGATGTGCGCGGCGCTGCTCGGCGCGGCCGCCAGCACGAGCAGCTTCGCGCAGAGCAGCGTCACGCTGTACGGCGATCTCGACGCCGCATTGCTCTATACGAACCGATCGCTCGATTCGGCCACCAGCGGCAACGCCGGACGCCAGTTCGCGCTGACCGACACGGGCATGACGCCGACCAACTTCGGCATCACGGGCACCGAGGATCTCGGCGGCGGGCTGCACGCGCGATTCAAGCTGGAAAGCGGCTTCAACATCACGGACGGCGCGTTCGGCCACTCGAACGGCAACTTCTTCGGCCGCCAGGCGTGGGTCGGAATCGACGGCGGCTTCGGCGAAACGAAGGTCGGCCTGCAGTTCTCGCCGTTCGTGCTCGCGATCCTCGGATCGGATCCGCGCAACGTCTCGCACTTCGGCGCCGCGCTGGTGCCGTACGTGGACAACGTGCTCGTCACGGGCCTCTTCAACCCGAACGCGATTTCGTACACGAGCCCGACGATCGCCGGGCTGACGGCCAGCGCGATGTTCGGCTTCGGCGGCAAGGCCGGCGACTTCCAGGCGGGGCGCCAGTATTCCGGCAGCCTCACCTATACGAACGGCGGTTTCATGCTCAACGCGGCGCTCTACAACGGCAACGGCGGCACGTCGCCGACGCCGGTTGCGAGCACGGTCGAGTTCGTCGGCCGCACGATCGGCGCCGGCTACACGTTCGGGCCGGTGACCGGCAAGGCATCGTTCACGAGCTACAAGGTCGCCGGCTCGTTCAGCAACAACGTGTATAGCGCCGGCCTCGACTATCGCGTCACGCCGGCCCTCGACCTGAACACCGGCGCGTGGTACACGACCGACCGCAACGATTCGCACAATCATTCGCTGCTGGCCGCGATCGGCGCCGACTACAGCCTGTCGAAGCGAACCGGCCTGTATGCGCAGGTCGGCGTGGTCAACAACCACGGCGCGATGAATACCGGCCTCGGCATCACGGGCGGCGCGCTGTACGGGCTGCCGGGCACGACGGTCGGCGTCAACGCCGGCATCCACCACGTGTTCTGACGCAGCGCCTGCGGACGGGCGGCCGCGACGGGCCGCCCGTCCGGCTCCACACCGCCGCGCAGCCGCCCCCGGAAACGTCGCGCAAGCGTGGTGCGAACGCGCCCTTGCCCGGCGCCGCTCCGGCCATCCGGCACGCGGATCTCGATGTTTACCCGACCTCAAGTCCGCGGCCGTGCGGCCGTCAAGTCAGGAACGCACGCCCAACATCCGCCGGGAACCCGGCGCGCGTGCCCTCAAGGAGACCCACCAACGTGAACTTCTTCGGAATCGGCCGCGGCCGCCGTTCATCGCGCGCACTCGTCGGCGACATCGCCGAGCAGGCCGGCAAGCTCGGCATCGAGATCTGCGACGTATCGGGCCACGTCGAGGAAGTCGCCGCCCGTGTCGCCCGGCAGGCGGAGGTGTGCCACACGCTGCGCGAATCGGCCGCCCTCACGCTGCGCGGCAACCACCGGATCGCCGAGGCCGCGCAGCAGGTGCGCGACGTCAGCGCCAATGCGTCGAATGCGGTGCAGCAGTCGCAGCAGACGATCGAAGCCTCGCTCGCGGACATTCACGGCCTCGTCGAGGGCGTCACCACGATCAGCGACCAGATGGGCGCGCTGCGCGATGCGCTCGACCACGTGCGGACCGTGTCCGAGGAAATCTCCGTCATCGCGCGCCAGACCCACCTGCTCGCGCTGAACGCCGCGATCGAGGCCGCGCGCGCCGGCGAGTCGGGGCGCAGCTTCGCGGTCGTCGCGGCCGAGGTCAAGAACCTGTCCGCGAAAACCGGGCAGGCGACGGCCCAGATCGAGACGACGCTCGCACGGCTCGCGGAGCAGACCGAGCACCTGCTCGCGGAAGGCACCGACAACGCTGCCCGCGCGCATCGCGTGCGCGAGGGCACGCGCACGATCGGCGAGGTCGTGCACGCGACCGGCCAAGCGATCACCGAGCTGGCCGGCGAGGCCGAACAGATCGCGTCGCTGACGGACGAGATCGAAGCGCAGTGCCACCGTCTCGACGAACAGGTGGGCGAGATGGCGTCCGGCGTCGAGAACTCGGCCGACAACTTCTCGCAGGCCAAGGACCGCCTCGGCAATCTCCTCTCCGTCTCCGAGACGCTGATCGAGCTCACCGCCGCGACCGGCATCGAATCGCCCGACACGCGCCTGATCGACACCGCGCGAAGCACGGCCGCCGCGATCAGCAAGCTCTTCGAGGAAGCGGTCGGCCGCGGCGACATCACGCTCGACGCACTCTTCGACACGCACTACGAACCGATTCCCGGCACCGACCCGCAGCAGTTCATGACGCGCTTCACGGCGTTTACCGATCGCGTGCTGCCCGCCATCCAGGAGCCGGTGCTCGACGTCGACGCACGCGTCGTCTATTGCGCGAGCTTCGACCGGCAGTGCTACCTGCCGACCCACAACCGCAAGTTCTCGCTGCCTCAGCGCGCGGATGCCGCGTGGAACGCGGCGAATTGCCGGAACCGCCGGATCTACACGGACCGCACGGCGCGCATGTCCGTGGCGCATGACAAGCCGTTCCTGTTGCAGACCTATCGGCGCGACATGGGCAACGGCCAGTTCGCGCTGATGAAGGACGTGTCCGCGCCGATCGTCGTCGGCGGACGGCCATGGGGCGTGCTGAGAATCGGCTACAGCGTCTGAACCGGCGCGAGCGGGCCGCGCCTGCTTACTGCTCCAGCCCCACTCCCGGCGGCCGCTGATCGCTGCGCCCGTGATCGTCGACCACCCGCACCGTGTAGCTGCCGGCCGTGCGCGGCTGCCAGAACAACGCGTCGCCCGGCGCGCTGCGGCCGACGTACGCATCGTTGACGAACCCGTACAGCGCATGCGCGCTCGCATCGGCGGTCGCGTTGAACGCGATGCGCGTTTCGTCGGTGGTCTTCACGCGCATCGCATACGGACTGTCGCGTAGCGGCGACGTGATGCGCGGCGGGTCGCCTTCGACCTGCCCGGCATCGCGGCAATCCGGATGCAGCACGCCCATGTCGCGCGTATCGTTGCGCGCGGCGAGCGCCTGGTCGACCGCATGCGGCGCGTCGAACGGCAACGCGGACAGCGGCTTGAGCGACGTATCGCCCGGATGCGTCGTCAGCCAGCGCGCATACAGCCGGTTACGCGACGCGGCCAGCGCACGGTCGATCGCGTCCTGCCCGCCGCGCACGTAGGTGATCCCTGCGTCGCACGCGAGCCCGTACGGATTGAAACCCGGATGCCACCGGAACCAGCGGTCCTCGTGCAGCATCGCGGCTTCGACGAGTTGCGGCCCACGCGGGCGCCGTCCACGATACGTCTCCGACCTGGCAGGCGGTCGGGTATCGGCTGGTCGCGGGCCGTCGCTACCCGACGGCTACACGCGGTCGCGCCACGTTCGCTAGAATGCGCGGCTCGGCAGGATCGAATCGAAATGAAAGGAAACCGCTTGAAACTCCCGTTCGAATGGCAGATCGGGCTGCGCTACGCGCGCGGCGGCCGGCGCTCGGCCGGCGACGGCTTCGTGTCGTTCATCGCCGGCGCCGCGATGGCCGGCATCGCGCTCGGCGTGGCCGCGCTGATCGTCGTGCTGTCGGTGATGAACGGCTTTCGCACCGAGGTGCGCGACCGGATGCTGTCGGTGCTCGCACACGTGGAAATCTTCTCGCCGTCCGGCGCGATGCCCGACTGGCGGCTGACCGCGCACGAATCGTTACAGAATGCGGCGGTGCGTGCCGTCGCGCCCTATGTCGACGCACAGGCGCTGCTGACGAACGCGGGCAACGTGACGGGCGTCGCGTTGCGCGGCATCGATCCCGTGCTCGAGCCGCGCGTGTCCGAGATCGCGCGCAAGCTGAAGACCGGACGCCTCGACGCGCTCGTGCCGGGCGAGATGGGCATCGTGCTCGGCGCCGCGCTTGCGGACGCGCTGCACGTGAAGATCGGCGACCGCATCACGTTCTTCGCGCCCGGCAACACCGCGCGCCTGGGCGACGCGCTGCCGCGGTTCCGCCAGTTCAACGTGGTCGGCACGTTCGAGTCGGGCCACTACCAGTACGACAGCGCGCTCGCGTACATCCATATCCGCGACGCGCAGCAACTGTCCAACGTGAACGCGCCGACCGGCATCCGGCTGCGCGTCGACGATCTGCAGCGCGCGCCCGAGATCGCGCTCGCGCTGTCGCGCTCGCTGTCGGGCAACCTCTACATCCGTGACTGGACGCGGCAGAACCGCACGTGGTTCGAAGCCGAGCGGCTGCAGAAACGGATGCTGTCGCTGATCCTGATGCTGATCGTGGCGGTCGCCGCGTTCAACCTCGTGTCGTCGCTCGTGATGACGGTCACGCAGAAGCAGGGCGACATCGCGATCCTGCGCACGCTCGGCGCGCCGCCCCGCTCGATCATGAAGATCTTCGCGATCCAGGGGATGACGATCGGGCTCGCCGGCACGCTGGCAGGCGTCGCGCTCGGCTGCGCGATCGCGGTGAGCATCCCGGTGGTGCTGCCGGCAGTCGAGCAGTTGCTCGGCATCCGTTTCCTGACGCCGTCCGTGTACTTCCTCAGCGCACTGCCGTCGAAGCTGTCGGCAATCGACGTGATCGAGATCGCGTCGGCCGCGTTCCTGATGTCTTGCGTCGCGACGCTGTACCCGAGCTGGCGCGCCGCGCGGGTGCGGCCAGCCGAGGCGCTGCGCGACGAGTAGGCGCAATCGGCGCGAATGGCGCGGCGTTACGCGATCTCGTGGAAGCCGACGCTGTTGCCGCCGTCCGGCGTGTAGCCGGCGAGCACGTCGAAGCCGACGTTGACGAGTTCCGTGCGCATGCCGTAGGACTTGTTGCCGGATGAATCGACGAAGATCGCTCCGCCCGACGATAGCTGGCGCGCGGCGTCCAGCAACGCGAGCGTGCCGCGCGCGGTGCCGGCCGACGGCTCGATCGTCAGCGTCGTGCCGTCCTGCGTGGTGAAGTGCCCGCCGGGCGCCACGGGCGGCGGGTTCTCCGCGACCGACCGGTTGAGCAGGCTCATGAAGTGAAAGCGCGTGTCGGCGGCCAGGCTCGCCGCCGCGCGATCGCTGTCCGTGAACGTGTCGCCTCGCACGGCCGCACCCTGCGCGGCGATATCGACGGCCTGCTCGTGAAAATCGCGCGTCGCGAGCACGAGGCCGGCGTTCGAATTCAGCGTCGACTCGACCCATGCGCGATCGCTGTCCGTCATCGTCTTCGACACGACCTTGATCCGGCCGGCGTCGGTCATGAAGTCGAACTGCGCATCGGCCAGATCCGGCCGCTTCGCGACGATGTCCTGCAGGCTCGTCGCGAGCGCGTCGGTCACGCCGCGCAGCTTCATCGACAGGTCGCCCACCATCGACAACTGTTTCGTCATCGCCGCCTGCTGCGCTTGCGGATCGATTGCCCGGATGCTGATCGGTTCGTCTTGCGGTGCGCCGGACGCCGTCGCGTCCGTCGTCTGGCGCCCGTCGAGCGCCGCCTGTGCCATTTGCGCGAGCGTAAGGCCGCCCGCCGCCGTGACCGTAATCGTCATTGCCCTCTCTCTCGTTTTAAGCGTGTTTTTCATTGTTTACGGACGGATTGCCGGGAAGTTGAGCGCGCATGCCGCACACACGTCGAAACTTTGTTTGACTCGAACTAAAAAAGTTTGACACGAACATTTCACTGAGATAACTTTTGCGCAAGCTTCCGGAAAGCAATCCGGCCAGCGTGCCGACTCGCGTCGCGCTTTCCTGCCGTTGCAGCACCGCCGTTCGCAACACTCCCGCCTCATCGCATCGCGCCGTTCCGTTTCATCCGAAACCTGAAGGAAGCCCGGGCATGCCCGCATTTGATTCGCAGTCCTGCATTCTCAGCGAACCGCCGCACTGACGATTTCCGTTCGGGGCGATGTACTCGCCTCGACGCTGACCGGATGCGCGCCGCCTGACGCGCGCCGGCACCGGGCGAGACGCTCATCCATCTCGCCCGCCGTTTTTGATGGTGCAGTTCCGCTTCATCCGACGCAGCACCCGGCCAGGCCGCAGGGGGCGTATCGCGAGCCGGCCGGTTCCAGACAAACACAAGAGACGAGGTCGATTCAATGAACATTCATCGAACCGGAGTGCGGCGCGCATGGCTGCCCGCGCTCGTGGCGGCCGCGACGCTCGCCGCGTGCGGCGGCGACGACGGCGGCAGCGTGGCGGGCGTGTCAGCGCTCGCGCAGGGCCAACAGGAGGGGGCCGCCGCCGCGGCCGATACAGCCGGTGCGCCATCGCTCGCGTCGCGCTTTTCGCCGTCGGGCGTGCCGTACGCGAACCCGGCGAGCAGCGGACGCTACAAGCCGGTGATCAGCAACGGCCAGGTGCAGCCATCGCTGTCGGGCGGCACGATCGAGGAAAACGCGTGGGTCGACACGCCGGTCGATTCCGACGGCGACGGCACGCGCGACCGCATCCACGTGCGCATCGTGCGGCCGTCCGAAACCGCGAACGGCGCGCGCACCCCCGTCATCGTGCTCGCGAGCCCGTATTACGCGGGGCTCGCCGACAGCCCCAACCACGACGTCGACGTCGAACTCGACGGCACGCCGCATCCGGCCGCGACCGCCGGTGCCGCGGCATCGGCATCCACCCGCATCCTGGCCGCCGCGCCGCAGTCGCGGATGCTGCAGCAGGTCGAGGCGGCTGCCGCCGGCCGCTCGTGGATCGAAAGCTACTTCGTGCCGCGCGGCTTCACGATCGTCTACGCGGATTCGCTCGGTACCGCCGGCTCGGACGGCTGCCCGACGATCCTGACGCGCGACGAATCGGTCGCGATGGCGTCGGTGATCCGCTGGCTCGGGCGCGACGCGACCGCGAAGGACGCGAACGGCAAGACGGTCGTCGCGAACTGGTCGACCGGCCACGTCGGCATGTACGGCGTGTCGTACGACGGCACGCTGCCGAAGATGGTCGCGAGCCTGCGCACGCGCGGGCTCGACGCGATCGTGCCGATCGCCGGGCTGTCGAACATGTACGGCTACTACCGCTCGGGCGGCCTCGTGCGTGCGCCGGAAGGCTATCAGGGCGAGGATGTCGACGTGTACATCAAGGCGCTGCTGACCAACGCGCATCCGGAGCGCTGCACGCACCTGATCGACGAAGCGCTGCAGCAGGAAGACCGCAAGACCGGCGACTATTCGCCGTTCTGGGCCGCCCGCGACATCCCGACCGCGTTCGCGGTCGCGCCGGCGCTCGTCGCGCAGGGTCTCACCGACGACAACGTGCGCGTCGACCAGTCGACGTCGTGGTATCTGGCGATGCGACGCCAGGGCGTGCCGACCCAGCTGTGGCTGCATCGCCTGAAGCACACCGATCCGACCCGGGTGCCCGGGATGGCCGACGCGTGGACCGCGGAGGTGAACCGCTGGTTCACGCGCTACCTGATCGGCTATGACAACGGCGTCGAGCAGGATCCGCGCGCGGTGGTCGCGCAGGCGGACGGCACGCTGCTGAAGGAAGCGGACTGGGCCGCGCGCCACGCGACGCCGGTCACGTACTTCGCGGGCGGCGACGGCGCGACCACCGGCACGTTGCTGCGGCTGCCGAGCGGCGGCCCGCTCGCGCGCTTCACCGACGATGCGCGCATTCCCGCGCTCACGCTGGCGAACACGGCGACCGGCGAGAACCGCAGCCGCTTCGAGACGGCCCCGCTGACGGCCGCGGCACGCCTGTCCGGCGCCGCGACCGCACGCGTCAGGCTGACCTTCACGGGCGTCGCGAACGTGACGGCCTTGCTGGTCGACCGCGCGCCGGACGGCACGGCGACGATCGTCACGCGCGCATGGACCGACCCGCGCAACCGGCTGTCCGAGTGGGTGTCGCAACCGGTGCTGCCCGGCATGCCGTACGACCTGAAGCTGACCTTCATGCCGCGCGACTACAAGCTGGAAGCCGGCCACCGGCTCGGGCTCGTCGTCCTCTCCAGCGACTACGAGGCGACACTGCGGCCAACGCCCGGCACGGGCCTGACGCTCGATCCGGCCGGCACGTCGGTAACGGTGCCGCTGGCTTCGCCGTCGACCGGCGCGTAGTCGTGCGCCGGCTGCCGGCGTAACGGCGCCGCGTTCCCCGCCCGCATGCCCGTCGATGCGGGCGGGGAATCACTGCAAGAAGGGAACACCTGCGCTAGGCTGCAGAAATCGAATGCCCACGGTGAGCCCCCATGATTCCCCTCAGCGCCAAAGCCATCGTCCGCGATGGCCGTTCCGTCCTGTTCCTGCGCAATCCCCGCGACGAGTGGGAGCTGCCGGGCGGCTGGCCCGAAGCGGGCGAATCGCTCGAAGACGCCGTCACACGCGAAGTGCAGGAGGAATGCGGAATCGTCGCATCGGCGATCCGCTACGTGGGCAGCCGTTCGTGCGAGGTCGTGCCGGGCAAGCGCGTCCTGATCGTGTGCTTCCGGTGCGAGGTCGATCGCCGTGAAATCGTGCTGAGCGACGAGCACCACCAGTTCGGCTGGATCGACCTCGATGCCGCCAAGCCGGCGAACCTGCCGGATTTCTACTGGGCATTCTGCAAGCAGGCGGACTGATTCGACGCCGCCGCCCGGCGCTCACACCGGCGTCAACACCGGCTGCCCCGTGAAATGCCGCGCCGCGTTGTCGAGAAATTGCCGCACCGAGCGATCGAGCGCCTCGGGCGACCAGCCGCCCATGTGCGGCGTGAGCACGACGCTGTCGAGATCGGTCAGCGCACGCGGCGGCTCCGGTTCCCCTTCGTACACGTCGAGCCCCGCGCCCGCGATGCGCTCTTCGCGCAGTGCGTCTGCCAAAGCAGCGGTATCGACAACACTGCCGCGCGATACGTTGACGAGAAAGCCGCCCGGGCCGAGCGCATCGAGCACGGTGCGATCGATCAGATGCCGCGTGCCCGCGCCGCCAGGCGTCGCGACGATCAGGAAATCGGCCCACTGCGCGAGCGCGTCGACCCGGTCGAAATAGCGGTACGGCACGGGCTTCTCCGAGCGGTTGTGATAACCGATCTCGATGTCGAAGCCGGCCGCGCGGCGCGCGCACTTCTCGCCGATCTTGCCGAGCCCGACGATGCCGAGCTTCTTGCCCGACACGTTCGGCGGCATCGACAGCCCGTCGCGCCACACGCCCGCGCGGGTCTTCGCATCGAGCTGCACGACGTTGCGCACCGCCGCGAGCAGCAGCGCGAACGCGTGATCGGCGACGCAATCGTCGTTGGTACCGGCGCCCGTGACCACGGTGATGCCGCGCGCCTTCGCGTGCGCGACGTCGATGTGCTCGTAGCCCGCGCCGAGCGCGCTGACGAACGTGAGCCGCGGCAGCCGGTCGATCTCGGCGGCGGTCAGCCCCGTGCTGCCGTTGGTCAGCACCGCGCGAATCGTGCCGCCGTGTTCGGCGATCGCGCGTTCGCGCGCATCGGGCGTCGGGGCATAACGCACGTCGAACGACGCGGCGATCTCGCGATGCGCGTCGCCGCGCAGCGCGATGAGGACCAGCAGCTCGGGCTTCATGTCAGCAAATGTCCGCAGGCAGGGAACGAATTTCAGTGTAACAAGCCCGCATGACGGATGCGGGTTATCCCCACACCGGCTGTGGACACGCCGCCGCACGCGGTTTGCCAAAGCCGGCTCAGTCAAGTAACTTTCGGCGTACGCCCCCGTCCTGGAGATTGGCCCCGATGAAGCTCGCCCTGCCCGCCCGGATTCTGGGCCTCGCGTTCGCCGCCGCCATCGTGGCGCCCGGCGCGCACGCCGACACGCCCGTCGTGGTGTCGTCGAAGATCGACACCGAAGGCAACCTGCTCGGCAACCTCATTTCACAGGTGCTGAAGGCCCACGGCATTCCCGTCACCGAAAAGATCGCGCTCGGCACGACGCCGATCGTGCGCAAGGCGCTCACGAGCGGCGAGATCGACGTCTACCCCGAATACACGGGCAACGCCGCATTCTTCTTCAACAAGGCCGACGACCCGGTCTGGAAGAACGCGAGCCAGGGCTACGACACCGCGAAGAAACTCGACTACGCGGCGAACCATCTCGTGTGGCTCGCCCCGGCGCCCGCGAACAACACGTGGGGCGTCGCGCTGCTCGCGCCCGTCGCGCAGTCGCAGCACCTGAAGACCTTCTCCGATTTCGGCAAGTGGGTGGCCGGCGGCGGCAAGGTGAAGCTCGCGGCCTCGGCCGAATTCGTGAACAGCGCGTCGGCGCTGCCGTCGTTCGAGAAAGCGTACGGCTTCAAGCTGAAGCCCGAGCAGCTCGTCGTGCTGTCCGGCGGCGACACGGCCGCGACGATCAAGGCCGCCGCGAACCAGACCGACGGCGTGAACGCCGCGATGGTCTACGGCACCGACGGCGGCATCGCATCGAGCGGCCTCGCGGTGCTCGACGACGACAAGCACGTGCAGCCCGTCTACGCGCCGGCGCCGGTGATCCGCGAAGCCGCGCTGAAAGCGCATCCGCAGATCGCCGACTTGCTCAAGCCCGTGTTCGCGAGCCTCGACCTGAAGACGCTGCAATCGCTGAACGCCCGCATCCAGCTCAACGGCGAGCCGGCGGCCGGCGTCGCGAAAAGCTACCTGAAAGCGAAGGGTTTCGTGAAATGACGGAGCGTGCGGCCGCGTCCGCGCGGCGCGTCACGCTCGACAAGGTCGGCATCCTGATCGGCATCCTGACGATCGTCGCCGTGTTCGGCCTGTCGTTCGCGGTGCTGCGGCCGAACCGGATCGCGGCCGGCACCGGGCTGTCGGTGTTCGCCGCGCTGCCGCCGATGCAGGGCGCCGCACTCGCCGCGCTATGGACCGTCGGCGCGCTATGGGCGATGACGGCGAGTCGCCCCGCGTGGCGGCTCGCGGCCGGCTGCGCGGGGCTCGCGACGCTCGCGTATGCAGTCGGCGCGGCCGCGACGCATGTCGTCGCGCCCGACGACATGCTGGCCCGCGTGTCGCCCGACGCCGGCGTCTGGCTGCTGCTGTTCGCGTGGGCCGTGCTGATCGCCGACGCGCTCGCGCGCCTCGCGTTCGGCCCGTGGCGGCGCCTCGCCGCGCTCGCCGTCGCGATAGCAGCGGTTTCCGTGCCGCTCGCGAGCGGCTGGTGGGACGGCCTCTCCGTGATGCGCGAATACGCGGTGCGTAGCGACGATTTCTGGCGCGAGGCGATCCGTCACGTGTCGCTCGCGGGCGGCTCGGTCGCCGCCGCGCTCGTCGCCGGCGTGCCGCTCGGCATCGCCTGCGCGCGCATCGCGACGGTGCGCACCGTCGCGATGCCCGTGCTCAATATCGTGCAGACGATCCCCAGCATCGCGATGTACGGGCTGATGATGGCGCCGCTCGGCCTGCTCGCCGCGCACGTGCCGCTCGCGGCCGCGCTCGGCATTCGCGGGATCGGCGTCGCGCCGGCCGTGCTCGCGCTGTTCCTGTATTCGCTGCTGCCGATCGCATCGAGCGTCGTGGTCGGGCTCGAACAGGTGCCACCGCACGTGACCGAAGCGGCCCGCGCGATGGGCATGACGCGCGTGCAGCGGCTGCTGCGCGTCGATCTCGTGCTCGCGCTGCCGGTGATCCTGAGCGGCGTGCGCATCGTGCTCGTGCAGAACATCGGCCTGACCGCGGTGGCCGCGCTGATCGGCGGCGGAGGGTTCGGCACCTTCATCTTCCAGGGGATCGGGCAATCGGCCGCCGATCTCGTGCTGCTCGGCGCGATCCCGACGATCGCGCTCGCACTGGCGTCCGCGGTCGTGTTCGAAGCCGCGACGTCGCTCGCGAAAGGGCGTGCAGGATGATCGAGATCGAACGGATCGGCAAACGCTTCGGCGACGCGCTCGCCGTCGACGACGTATCGCTGACGGTGCAGCGCGGCACGATCACCGCGCTCGTCGGCGCATCGGGCAGCGGCAAGTCGACGCTCCTGCGCATGATCAACCGGCTGATCGCGCCGACCAGCGGCACGATCCGCATCGACGGCGTCGATACGGCAACCGTCGCGCCCGAGCAATTGCGGCGCGGCATCGGCTATGCGATCCAGGGGCATGGATTGTTTCCGCACTGGAGCGTCGCGCGCAACATCGCGACCGTGCCGCGCCTGCTCGGCTGGCCCGCCGAGCGCATCGACGCGCGCGTGAACGAACTGCTCGACCTGTTCCATCTCGCGCCGGCCGAGTTCGCGGGCAAGCTGCCGCACGAACTGTCGGGTGGCCAGCAGCAGCGTGTCGGCGTGGCGCGCGCACTCGCCGCCGAGCCCGCGATCCTGCTGATGGACGAACCGTTCGGCGCGCTCGATCCGATCATCCGCAACAAGGCGCAGGACGACCTGTTCGCGCTGCAGCGCCGCCTCGGCATCACGGTTGTGATCGTCACGCACGATATCGAGGAAGCGCTGAAGCTCGGCGACACGATCGCGGTGATGGACGGCGGGCGACTGCTGCAGGTCGCGTCGCCGGCCGAGATTCTCGGCGGCCCGGCGCCGGGTGTGGTCGAACAGCTCGTCGCGGGCGTCGACCGGCCGCTGCGCCTGCTCGCGCTGACACCGATCGACACCGTGGCCGAAGCCGGCCACGTCGATGGCGAACCGATCGCCGCGACGCGCACGCTGCGCGATGCGGTGTCCGAATTGTTGTGGCGCGGCGTCGATGCGCTGCCCGTGGACGATACGGCCAACGGCACGCCCAACGCACGCGGCCCCCGCCACATCACGCTCGACGCGATCCGCGCACACGCGAGGAAGCCCGCATGACGACCCGCGGCAGCGTGCAGTTCAAGCAGTCGTCACTTCCCGCGTACGTCGCCCGCGCGGCCGCGCTCGCGCTGCTGCTCGTGCTGCTGTTGCGCCCCGCGTGGCTGCAGGGCCTGTTCGCGCCGTTCGCGGACAACGGCGCGCCGGTGATCTACGATCGCGCGAGCCTGCTCGATCTCACGCTCGCGCATCTCGGCACGGTCGCGCTGTCGAGCCTGATCGGCACGATCGTCGCGGTCGCGGCCGGCATCGCGGTCACGCGGCCGTTCGGCGCGGATTTCCTGCCGGTCGCGCGCAGCGTCGTCGATATCGGCCAGACCTTCCCGCCGGTCGCCGTGCTCGCGCTGGCCGTGCCGGCCGTCGGCTTCGGCTTGAAGCCGGTGCTGATCGCACTCGTGCTGTACGGGCTCCTGCCGATTTTCGAAAGCACGATCGCGGGGCTCGAGGACGTGCCGCGTGACGTCGTCGACGCCGCGCGCGGGATGGGCATGAGCGGCTGGCAGCAACTGGTGTCCGTCGAGCTGCCGCTCGCGTTCCCGGTGATCGTCAACGGTATCCGCCTCGCGGTCGTAATCAATCTCGGCACCGCGACGATCGGCTCGACGGTCGCCGCGCGCGGGCTCGGCGACGTGATTATCGCGGGCCTGCAGACGTCGAACACCGCGTTCGTGCTGCAAGGCGGCGTGATCGTCGGCTTGCTCGCGGTGCTCGTCAGCGACGCGATCGGCGCGATTGCGCGGGCGGCGAGCGCGCGGCGCGCGTAGAAGCCGTCACGGAATTTTTCGAAGGAGCAACCATGGCTGTGCTCGACACCGGCCCGTTTTTTCATGGCACGAAAGCGGATTTGCGGATCGGCGACTTGCTGACGGCAGGCTTCCGATCGAATTATCGGCATGACGTCGTGATGAATCACATTTATTTCACGGCCCTGCCCAAAGGCGCCGGCCTGGCTGCGGAAATGGCCAAAGGCGACGGCCGGCCGCGGGTCTACATCGTCGAGCCCACTGGCGAATTCGAAAACGACCCGAACGTCACGGACAAGAAATTCCCCGGCAATCCGACGCGATCGTATCGAAGCACATCGCCTTTGAAGATCGTTGGCGAACTCGATAGCTGGGAACCCTACGATCCGGAGTTCATCGAGCAGCTCAGAATCCGCATCGAAACCGGTATCGGCGAGATCATCAACTAGCGTTCGTCCGGACTCCGATGCGTGTCCGCGCAACGATCGGCGCGTCGATCATCGCGAATGTGACAAGCCTACACGTCGCTTTCATTCGAACCCGCCCTCGACCACCCGCCGCGATTGGTCGATATACTATGCGCCTCCCATTTCCCCGCACTCCACCATGCGACGACGGTTCTTCTGGCTGATCGTGCTTTCGCTCGGCATTGCGCAGCACGCCGCGGCGCAGCAGGCGCCCGCCTTGCCTGCCTCTGCGCCCGAAGCAGCCGCATCCGCGCCAGGCGACGCATCCGCACCGCTCGCCAACGATCAGCCTAACGAAGCAAACCGCCGCATCACGTCCTACCTGACAAAGAAATTCGGCGTCGCACGAGAAAAGGCTGCAAAGCTCGCCGATATCGTAAGCGTCACTGCGACGAAATATTCGCTGCCGCCGGCACTCGTTTACGCGATTATTTCGATCGAATCGCGCTTCCAGGAAAAGGCGCGCGGCCAGCATGGCGCGACCGGGTTGATGCAGGTCGTGCCGTCCGCGCACCGCGGCATGCTGCGCAACGTGAAGGATCTGACGGAGCCGAATGCGAACGTCGAAGTCGGCTCGCGCATTCTGTCGGGCTACGTGAAGGCGGCCGGCGGCAACGTGCAGGCCGGGTTGAAGAGCTACAGCGGCGGATCGAGTGCGTATGCGGCGAAAGTGATGCAGCGGGTCGATTCGTTCCGGTTCGTACTCGAACCCGAGGACGATGCGAAAAGCGCGAATACCGCGAACGACGCGAACAACGTGAAGGCGCACATGGTGCCGGTCAGCGATCCGTCACCGGCGCCCACCGCGAACCGCAACGCGAAGTAAGCAATGGGCTCCCGCGTTCGCGCGGCTCCGGCCCGACGCTGTGCGGCCCGGCTGCTTGCCATGGCTGCGCTGTCGGCCGGCCCTGTATCGGCTTTCGCTGCCGTCGACTGCGAACGGGCCGACGATGGAAGCCGTGCGGCGCTGCGTGCTCGATCAGCAGCTGCAGCAAGTCGACAGCGCGTACCGGTCGCTTGCTCGCAAGCTGCGCCAACGCAACCCCGACGCTGCCGCCCAACTCGCGAAATCGCAGACGGGTTGGGCCGGCTTTGCCGGCGATACTTGCGACTACGTGAAGACCACCAATCCGCAGCAGATGATTCCGAGTGACGCCTGGCTCAACTGTTGGGTGGATTTCAGTCGGGCACGCGGGCGCATCCTGAAGAAGTGGGAAGCCCAGTTGACGCAGCCGAACTGAACTGCCGCCCATCCCATATCACCCGTCATTCCTGCACGCAACGCGGGCGCAGACGTGGCGTGCCGATGGTCGGTGAAGCACACGCTCAGAGCAGCGTAACGTCGACCTTGGGCACCATGGGCGCAATACGCGTGATGCGTTCCGCCTGCACTCGCACGTACTCGGCGATACGATGCACCCACGCACGCTCGTCGCCCATATAGACGCCCGACTCCGTCAACCCGGGAACCAGTTCCGCAGCCAGCGTCGCCATCCGCGTCATTTCACGCGCAACGAGCGCCGGCCGGATCTGCACGCGATGCGCGAAGTCCGCGAGCGCGAAAGCGGTCAGTTCCTCGGTCCGGAATACATCTCCGTACGCCATCGCCATGTCCTGCACGTAAGCGTCGCCGTACACGTTCACGCATACCAGATCGTAAAACGGCGCCGGCTCGAGCCCGGTGCTGCTGACAAAAAACGAAATGTTCTTGCCATGCGCGTCGCTGTTGCCGATCAGCAGTTGCAGCAACGCCCAGCGCAGCATGACTGTGCGCGCGACGGCCGGTGTCTCCAGAGACGATGTCAGCGAAAACAGTTTCTCGAAGCTCACGCCTTCGCGAATATTGCGCACGTCCGCGTTGTTGCCGAGATTGCGCTCGTATTTGAGCGTCGCCGGCAAGTCGAGGGCCTGGCATCCATCGATGACATGAAGCCGTCGCACAGCGCTCGCGCGCTGCGGGTCGTCCGGGTCGGTCGTCACGAGCCGGTCGAATCGCTCGATCAGCAGAATCGGCTCGGGGATGCGTCGAATCTCGACATGCGCGACCGGCAAACCCATGCGGGCTGCCAACGTCATGCAGAAATGCTCGTTGGCGACCATGAATGGCGCGTTCGGGCTGCGCGACTCGGGCTTCAGAATATGCGAGCTGCTCAGTGCCCCGTCCACAAGCGCGATATGCTCGCCTTCGACGAGCACCTGCAGCTTGTCCTGATGGCCGGCGATCGACAGGCGCACCCGATCGTCCCAGACGGGAAACGGGATCGCATCGCGCTTGCGAATACGGTCGGCCAGTTCCTCCGCGGAGATCGGTCGGCGCACGGGTTCGAGAGGTTCGGATGCCCGCCCGGCCTCATCGTCGTCCGGAATGAAGCTCAACGCACCAACGGGCTCCTTGCCGAGCATCCGGATCAGGCCGAATACGTTGTCCTTCGATATCTGATACATCGATGCGGCCACGTCGAGTGCGCGGCCCTCGGGAAGCAGATTGCCCACGAAGCGCTGGATCGCGCCCGCCGGCGGCTTGCCGCCATCGAGCGGAATGCACGGCGACAACGCAAACGCGTCTGCCCGCGCGAGCCACGCCGGATCGTAGGAAAAACCGTAGTCGTCGCGGCGGGCATCATAGGTCAGTTGTCCGACCGGCAAGCCGTCAGCCGAAATCCGCAGGCGATGGATCATCACGCGCCCTCGGACGAACGGGACGTGCTAGGTGAAACGGCACGTATCGTCGCGTGATCGCGCACTGCCTTGCGCGCCACCTGAACGTCGCGTTTCGGCACGACGAGCAAATTCAGGCCAAAGCCGTCCAGCACCTTGAACAACTTGTCGAGACTCACCGCGCGCCCGTTTTCGAGGCGTGACAGTACGTCCTTGGAGACGCCGAGCATGTCGGCTGCATCGTCGATCCGCATCTGGTTCTGCGCGCGCCGGTTGCGCACGAGCGCCCCCAAGGTGGCGAGATCCGGTGCGAGCGGGTCAGGTATCGCGACGGGTTGCGGTAAGGTGCGGGCCATAATTCCGAAATTTCAGGAACAAAGCGCCATCGAAGGGCGATCGACAGCATAGTTACGAGAATATCGGAATTATAGTGATTCGTCGGCCGGATCGCCAATTATTCCGATATTTCAGGAACAAAAACACAAAAGTCCGGCGACGACTCATCATTCTCATATTTCAGGAACTATAAACGAGTGCGGCGGCGCATTCGCGCCGCCGCCCCATGGAATCGCCGAATCACCTCCCTCGTGTCTTGATCCAGC
>NZ_JACFYV010000137.1:0-18089 GCF_016759955.1 Burkholderia sp. KCJ3K979 | reverse complement strand
CCGAGCGGCCTCATAGTTCGCTCGGCTATCTGACGCCTGCGCAGTTCGCCCGGGCGCACGACGCGAAGCAGCAGTTTTTAACCTCGGACTCTAACTGCAGTTCGGACTAAAACCGGGGGCAGGTCATTTGACCAATAGCCCACCCAGCAAACGTGTGGCTTCTCCGACTGGAGTTGACGGTGGAATCAGTTCTCGCAATTGCCGCGACGTCGCCGTGTCATCGTGCGTCGGATATGAGTGGGAAGCGAGATGTGTCGCTGCTTCCGCTGCGTTGGTCCGTAAGCGCTGTTTCTTGACGGAGCGAGAGTGGCGAAAAGCTCCGGGTCGCGAGAGCGATCCAGACGACAGGTGAGTTGTTGTTTTGTTCGACAATGGAGCACCCTTCTGTGCGGCCGCCTTCGTTGAACGCCAAGCCAGCCGGTGAAGGAGTTCGGTTTTCGGGTGGCCGCCCTAGGCTTGGCAACCTTATTTTCTCACGGCCTGCATAGTTGCTTACTTCATCGTAAGTGCCGACGTCGGCATACTTTGTGAGAGTGCCACTTGATAAAACGGCCGTCGAATGCTGAGGAGATGCTCACTGTGTACTTTGACAAATACACAATTTTCGATGCGCGCTCTAAAAGCAGGATGGTGGGATCTGCCGTCCGCTGGATCGGACTTGTAGTGGTAGTAGTGATTGGCACGATTATCGACCATGCGGGGCCGTTTGCTGCATGAGGTGCTCGCTGACGCACGAACTGCTGCGTCATACGCTGCAGTTCGTGCAGGCAGTACCACTATCTTAAAGACTATGCTTCGCTGGCAGGGGTCATCGAACGCAAGGCCGTCAATTTCTCGATATCTCTTTCGATGATCTTTTGAGCACACAAGACACAATAGTGCTCCCAACTACGGCCAGTACGGACTTTCAAGCGAACGTCACCCTTCTGTATCCGATGCTTCGCGTTTGCTTGGCAATTGTGCGCATGCAGTGCTCTGTCGATCTGGACTTGGTCAACGAGGGATCTAATTGCCACGGAACACCTCCCGGACAGCTTCAGCTACAAGCTCATCAAAACGGCTGGCAATCGCGTCCAACTCGGAGCGGGTGAACTCATGTCGTTCACCAGCTGTGCGCCCCGACGATGCGTTAATTTTTCGATCGATCGCCGATTTCAGAACGATTAAGTTTGTCCTGCCGAGTCTCTGCCGATCCAGTTCGGTGCCTTGCGGGTTGATCCCCCGTTCGCCCAAAATTCGAGCCGCTTCGCTCATCGCGCGTGTCGCGAGCGTTGCTCGCATTGCTTGCCGCTCCGCGACGCGTGTTACCGGCACCGGTGCCAAAGTTTGATTCTGAGGATCGAAGTCGTCCGGAATGAGTCCTCGTTGTTGTAGCAGGCGGATCGCAGCGGCTTCGTCGTCGGCAAGGAGAGGCATTTCTTCGACGTGAACTTCAGACTGCGCGCGAACTTCGAGTTCTGCTTCTGAACGCAACTCTGGCACGATTTCTCGTTCCGCTGATCCGGTTACGGGGTCCATATCTTCCAGCGGAAGCAACTGATCAAAGTACTCTTGGTCAGCTTGGCTGTACTCTTGGAAGTCGGACCACTGCCGCGCGATGTTTGCACCTGCGTGGAACACAACGACGCCTCGATTCAATGGATCGTCCGGAGAGTTTTGTCGGATTACTCGCATAACGCGTCCGACAAATTGAACAAACGGTGAAAGGTTGCTGAAGATGCTAAAAACCGCCGCTACGGAGAGGTACGGATGGTCGAACCCTTCACCGAGTTTCCGAACTTGCACGATTACATCGAGTTCGTGCGCTTCGAGGTGACGCATGACACGTTGATTTGCGGCCCCATCTTGCCGCGAATGCACGTAGTCAGCTCGTTGCCCTCTAGAGCGATATGCCTCGACAATCTGAGCACAATGCTGAAAGTTTAGGGCCGATGCAATAATCTTCAACCGGTTTTCTCCGGTCTCTTGTCGCAGCCGCTGCAATTCACGAATTGAAGCATCGACGATTGTCGTCAAAGTCTCTGTCGAAGTTACGATGCTGCGCCGGAAGTCTGCTTCTTCCTCGCCAAGACGTCGCACTTCGTCCAAAGTTACTTCGATCTCGTGTCCATCCGCACGGCGAACGTAGCGCAAGGTGCGCGGATTAAGTTGTACCGCTTTCAGGCGTTTCACATAGCCCGCTCGGATCGCGCGGGAAACGGGATACGAATACAGGATCTGACCGGCCATTAGTTGGCCGTCGGCACGCAACGGTGTTGCGCTAAAGTTCACGATCCTTGCCTGTGGGAAGTGCGCTTTTAGTGCTTGCCAAGTAGCGGCTACGCTATGGTGTCCTTCGTCAAACAGAATCAAATCGAAGAAGTCATTCGGCAGAGTATCAAGCCAGCGGTTTGCATCTCCTTGAAGCTGCTGGATATTTGTTACAACGACATGGGCTTCTTCTAGGTCGCCTCGATTTGTTGTTGTTCCCCTGATCTCGACGGGCTCCGGGTAGGGGCCACCGGCGAGCACGTGGCATTTTTGGTAGAACATACTCGGATTGGTCGGGTTGAAATCCGAGTGAAGTTGAGTGGCGATTGCAACGCCAGGTGCGACTACAAGCGTTCGATGGGACCGGAACGCGAATGGCGTTAATGTAATCGCACCAGATTTCCCGCAGCCAACCGGCAAGACAATTCCGGCTTCCCGGCTCGTTTGTTCGGGGTCGCTAGCGAAGCGGGCCAAAGCTTCATACGTTTCCTTCTGAGGCTCGCGAATAGCCGGATTCCCCGCGATTGCGGGTTCTCTTTCTTGAAATGGACTCGTCACTGGTCTACCTCTACGTGTGTATTGGTGCCACGAACGTGTTGCAATGGTGGCGCGAGTGCTCCAAGTAGGCAATCGAAGCACCGATCTAATATTGCCACACAGGCTGCCACTTTTTATATGCAGAAGGTGGGTGATTATCGAATGGCTTTGCTTAACGGCATAGTTCACGCTGTTATCCCTGCACCGCTCGACGAAGGGGTACGAAACCGATCCCTTGCGGACAGGGGCATTTTGCCCTGTCCGTAAATAAGGGTTGAAATGTTTTGGACATTGCCTTACATTCGGACATCTATTTCGTACAGATTGAGTGCCCGATATGTCCCGAACCTTTGCCTATGCCCGTGTCAGTACGTCCGACCAGACCACCGCGAACCAGTTACGAGAGATCGAGGCGGCCGGCTTCTCGGTCGACAAGCGCCGCGTTGTGTCGGAAAGCATTTCGGGGAGCGTAAGCGCCGATCAGCGGCCGGGGTTTGCGCAGTTGCTCGTCAAGATGGAAGAAGGCGACGTGTTGATCGTGACGAAGCTCGACCGACTCGGCCGCAATGCGATGGACGTGCGGGCCACGGTCGAGGGATTGGCCGAACGCGGTATCCGGGTTCATTGTCTCGCCCTGGGCGGCGTCGATCTGACTAGCGCGGCCGGCCGGATGACGATGCAGGTGTTGAATGCGGTGGCCGAATTCGAGCGGGATCTGTTGATTGAGCGCACGCACGCTGGTATCGCTCGCGCGAAGGCGGACGGCAAGGCGATGGGGCGGCCGTTCGCCCTGTCAAACGAGCAGCGGGCGGACGTGCTGCGCGAGTTGGACGCAGGGGCAAGCGTGGCCGCGCTTGCTCGGCGATTTGGCACGAGCCGCCAGACGATCATGCGGGTACGCGACGCAGTCTAAGCGGCGCGCGCCGTTCAACTCACGCCCTGCTAGAGCCCGGCTCAGCGGACCAAGCAGACAGTGTCAGGTTGTCTGGCTCAGTTCGGCCATACGCGGTCGCCCGCGCAAGTTGGCCGAGTGACCGCTTCCGTCCGCCTAACTGCCATCAGCTAGCTTCGTTCATCGTCAGGATGATCTTTCCGACGTTCACAGCCGACTCCATCCGTCGATGGGCAGCCGCGGCATTGGCGAGAGAAAACACGCTGTCGACGACCGGCTCTAGACCCGCTCCTCCCGCAAAGCGGTCCAGCCAATGTTCGCGAAACCGCCGAACCATCTCATGTTTCTCGTGCTGGTCGCGCGATTTCATCACAGTGCCGATGATTTGCAGATGACGGTACAGGATCTGTTCGAGGCTCACGCTCACGTCACCGCCGCCGCCGAGGATCCCAACCTGCACCAGCCGGCCGCCGTTTGCCAATGACGCGACATTCCGGGAAAAATACGGCGCGCCCACGAAATCGATGACCACGTCGACACCGCGTTTGTCCGTCCTGCTCGCGACGACTTCCGAAAAATCCTGCGTCTTGTAGTCGATCGCATGGTCCACGCCAAGTTGAACGATACGTTCCAGCTTCGAGGCTTCGGCGGTCGCGAAGATCGTCGCGCCGGTTGCGTAGGCCAGCTGGACCGCCGCGGAACCCACCCCGCCCGCCGCTGCGTGAATAAGCACCGAATCGCCACGCTGCAAGCGGCCAAGATGCAACAACGCTTCGTGCGCGGTGACGAAGACTTCCGGTATGGCGGCCGCATGCACGTAGTCGATCGTCGCCGGAATGGGCATCGCCATTCTCCAGTCGATGCGTGCCAGTTCCGCATAGGCCCCGCCGCCCACGACGCCCATGACACGATCCCCGACCTTGTAACCCTGCACGGCAGGTCCGGTCTCGATCACCTCGCCGGCGATTTCGAGCCCCATGATCGTCGAGTCGCCGAAGTTCGGCCGGCCGTATCCGCCTCGCCGATGCGTCAGATCCGCGCGATTCACACCCGCGGCATGGACGCGTACCAGCAGATCGTCGGGGCGAACCTCGGGTGCCTGGACTTCGGCGAGCTGGAGAACCTCGGCCTCGCCGAATTCGTTGAATGTGATGGCTTTCATTTCGAACCTTCCTGCGTCGTGGATGAATGGCCGGCGAAACCGTCGGACCGGGTTGGTGCGCCAAGCGTCGCCTGCGCCGCGGCGGATGCCGAGATCGCCGCGGGGAACCCTGCGTAGAACGCAAGGTGCGTGATCGCCGCTGACAGTTCTTCCGGCGTGACACCGTTCGTCACGGCGCGACGCAGGTGCGCCGGCAACTCGTCGAGATGGCCCCCGGCGATCAGCGCGGCGACGGTCACGAGGCTGCGGTCGCGCAGCGAGAGCGCCGGATCGCTCCAGATCCGCGGATAAAGCGTGTCGTCGACGAAGGCCGAGAGCGTCGGCGTAAAGGCGCGTGCGGCTTCCCGCGGGCTGCTGAAATCTGCGTGAGACATGGCGATTCCCCTTCAAGCCTGGCTGACGAACTTGTGCGTGAGGTAGTACTCGATGCCCTCGGCACCGCCTTCCGAACCGTGGCCGCTCTCCTTCATGCCGCCAAACGGCAGTTCGGTCGAAACGATGCGGTACTGGTTGATACCGATCATGCCGGCTTCGAGACCGTCCGCGACATCGATGGCCATGCGCGCACTGCTCGTGAACGCATAGGCGGAGAGCCCGTACGGCAGCCGGTTCGCTTCGGCGAGCCCGTCGGCGAGGTCATCGAAGCGCATCAGCACCGCGATCGGGCCGAACGGTTCTTCGTGCATCACGCGCGCGTCTTTCGGCACGTCGGCGAGGACCGTGGGCTCGAAGAAGTACCCTTCGCCCTCGATACGCTTTCCGCCGGCGAGAACCGTTGCGCCCCGTTCCACAGCATCGGCGACGAGTTCCTCCATCTTGGCAAGCTGGCGCGGATTGGCCAGCGGCCCGACCTGCGTGCCGGCATCCATGCCGTTCCCGACCTTGAGCGCGTTGGCGGCACGCACGAAGTGCCCGACGAACTCGTCGTAGACTTCGCGCTGGATCAGGAAGCGCGTCGACGAGATGCAGATCTGGCCCGTACCGCGAAAGCGATTTGCCGCGCCTTCGACCGCGGCCTTTTCGACATCCGCATCGTTGAACACGAGGACGGGCCCGTGCCCGCCAAGCTCCAGCGTGATGGGTTTGACGCCTTCGGCTGCGCGCGCCGACAGCAGACGGCCGATCGGCACCGAGCCCGTGAACGTCACCTTCCGGATGACCGGGGAAGCGATCAGGTGCTTCGACACCTCGTCGGGCACGCCGAACACGACTTGAAGCACGCCCTTCGGCAAACCGGCATCGTCCAGTGCGCGCGCCAGCGCGAGCGCCGTGGCGGGGCTTTCCTCGCCGGGTTTGATGATGACGCTGCATCCGGCGGCGAGTGCGGCCGAGAGCTTGCGCGCCGGGGTGATCGCCGGAAAGTTCCACGGCGTGAATGCGGCGACGGGCCCGATCGCCTGTTTCTTCACGAGCTGTTGCACACCCGGGCGGTTGGACGGCACGACACGGCCGTCGATGCGACGCGCCTCTTCGGCGAACCATTCGAAGTAGTCGGCCGCACGCAGGACTTCGTCGCGGCTTTCCGCCAGCGGTTTGCCTTCCTCGAGCGTCATGACGGTAGCAATGTGCTCGGCACGCTCGCGCATCAGTTCCGCGCCGCGCTTGAGAATGCGCGCGCGTTCGGCCGGCACGGTGTGGCGCCAGACGTCGAACGCCTGGGCGGCGACCTGCAGGGCGCGATCCAGATCGGCTGCCGTCGCCAGCGGGACGCGCCCGATCTCGATTTGCGTGGCGGGGTTGATCACCGGCGCCGTTTCGCGTTCGCCCGCGCCGATCCATTCGCCGTTGATGAAAAGATGAAGTGCGTCGTACGTGATGTCCATGGCATTGACCTCTATGGTTAGGATTACGATTCAATTTGCATTCGCGGCGAGCAGGACAGGAGAACCCGCGCCGGGCCGTGTCGGGATGATCCGCCGCATCGGGCTGGGCCCGGGTTCGAAACGTCGGTGCTCCGACTGCCTGACTTCGGGACTCAGTCTAGGCGTGAAGCAGGCGGCAACTTAGAGGGACCGGAAAGAATGAATCTTGTCTGTGGAGAGAAAATCGCCCCGTCGACATGAAAGCATATTGAAATAATGCATAAAAACGACACGGGATTTCACGCTCACGGCACGAAACAGGCACGGGCCCTATCATCACAGGCTCGCGCGGGCCGAACGCGGCGATTCGACGAAAAATTCAAAGCCAGGGTGCGTAATGGACAAGGTTCACACCATGTCGGTGTTTGCGAAAGTGGTCGAGATGGGCAGCTTCACGGCTGTCGCGAACCACCTCGACACGACTGTCGGCAACATTTCCCGAGCGGTGTCGGTACTTGAGGACAATCTCAACACGCGGTTGCTGCAGCGCTCGACGCGACGGCTCGTGGTGACCGATGCGGGGCGGCGTTTTTACGAGCGCAGCGTTGCGATCCTCTCGGACATCGAACGGGCAGAAGCGGAAGCCCGCGATGCGCTGCTGGAGCCGCGTGGGGTATTGCGCGTGCATGCGGTTCCGGGATTGGGCCGTCAACTCGTTTCGCAAGCCGTGCTGGCCTATCGGAGTGCTTACCCAGAGGTATCGGTCGATCTCATGCTGTCGCAGCGGATGCCGAATCTGCTCGAAGAGCAGCTCGACGTGGCGATCGTGATTGCACGCACGCTGCCGGACTCGGCGTATGTGTGCCAGAAGATCGGCGCAAGCCACTGCATTCTGGCGGCGTCGCCCGATTATCTGGCACGGCATCCGGCGCCCGAATGCGTGGAAGATCTCGCCGATCACACATGCGTGCTCCTCAGCACGGTCGATTACGCGCCGGACGAATGGCATCTGCAAGGTAAGGCTGGCGAGGCGGTGTATCGTCCGTCGGGATCGCACTTCAGTGTCAACGACATGGATGCGATGTCCACGGTACTGCAGGAGGGCGCGGGGATCGGACTGATTGCCGCCTTCTCGGCAATCGACGATTTGCGCAAAGGATCGCTCGTTCGCGTCCTGCCCGAATTCCACACCGCTCAGCGCAACGTGTATGCGGTGTATTCGTCCCGTCAGTTCGTCGACGCGAAGATCAAGCGGTTCATCGATGTACTGAAGGTGCGGGTAGGTGACCGGTTGAATGCGTATGCGGAGGAGCTCGCTATCACGGTCGTATGATCCCCATTACGCCCGGCACGGCCGGGTTAGGTATCCGATTTCCCGGGGCCGCCCCGTCGCATTGAGCGTATGCGGTTGTGACATTGGAACTACGCCGGATCGACGAATCCGCATACGTTCCACGCTCGTGCTGGACTACATGCTCCGCGACCGGTTCCCGATCCATTGCAGTCGTTCGCCAACGTTCCGCTGACGGCGCATCCGGGTCGATCACGGCCCTTGATGAGGTGACGTCCAAGCAATCTCAGACCTGATCTGCCTCCGACTGAGAGGTTAGGTCTGGACTTGCACATCTCAATCCCCGAATCACCAATTTTGTCGCGATTATGCCGCGCTTGCATGCGCCAATCACTGACGTGATGCGACGGTTGCAAAGTAACTTTTCATTGAACACAAGGCCAGCTTTTGCCGTTGCATCGGGGAGGGCTGCGGCACGGGAGTTTCTTTGCGCGCAGCGTTCCAGACCGCAGGGTGCTTCTCGACACGGCTGGCGTCATGCGACGTATTTGCCGGCTATCTCCAACTTTGTCTCCAAGTAAATGAGTGTTTTGGAGATACACTTGGAGATAGTTGGACCCTTGACCAGTAAGGCTTTCGGGGTGAATTGAGCATATATCTCCAAATCTCCAGAAGTTTTCTGTTCGGGCGGCCGATGATCGGCGACTTACGCCACAATTTTTCGCTCGATGGCCTCATCCGCATTGGCTCACTCGATTGGGGGTATGTTTGGGGGTTCATGTTCCAACCGTCGATTTCATTTTCGTTTTGAATCAATAGATTGGATAAGGATTGTTGATCCTGCAGCCGCACCAAATCCGAAAAAGGGTTACGGAGTTTTCCGTAACCCTTTTTTCGTTCATGGAGTCGCGCGCCGCGATGGCGCGAGCACCATCGCCATCCCCCTTTTCTCGTCACACCCGCGTCACGCTGCGCCGCTAACGTTGCACGCTCCCGTCGCGGCAGCATTGTCGCTATCGGGGTGTACGTGACCGCGTCCCACGCCGTGCCCGCGTCGCGCTCACCCGGGATCTCGCTCCCGGCAGCGCATTGGCTGCTGCCTCTCATCCATTCCATTCGAAAACGCGATCGACGCCGATCAAACTGCATCGCGTACGATCAGGAGACACGAACCATGCTGAGCCCGCATGAATTCTCGATGCTGCTGCGCATTGCACGTGCGCCCGACAGTGTCGACCTCGCGAACCCGGCCTTTGCCGTGCTCGTGGAAAAGCGGCTGGTCGACGATACGCAGGTCCGCGTGAATGAGGTAGCGGCGCGCCCGGCGCTGACGCCGATCGGCCAGATGCTGCTTTCCCGCTTCGACGAGGCGGCCTGAAGGAAAAAGGAAAAGGGGAAGAAGGGAAGAAGGGAAGAAGGGAAGAAGGCGAGGCGAACGCCGCAACTGCGCGTCACGCCTTCGCCGCAGCGAAAACGTGACGCATTGAACACGCGCCGAACCGCTTACTGTGCGACCGGCACCGTCACGTCGCTGCCGAACCAGTGCGTCGAGATCTTCTTCAGCGTGCCGTCCTTGCGCAGCGACTCGAGCGCATCGTTGATCGCCTTCTCGAACTTCGGATTGCCCTTGCGGAACGGGATCGCCATTTCCTGCTTGCCGCCGTTCAGCACAGCCCCCGCGCGCAGCGGCAGGTTCGACGTCTTGATCATGTACGGCAGCATCAGGCGGTCGTCGAGCGTCGCCTCGATCCGGCCCGCGGCGAGGTCGCGCAGTTTTTCCGGCGCGCCCGGATACGTCTGCACCTCGATGCCCGGCACGGTGCGCGCCATTTGGTCGTAGTTGGTGCCGAGCGTCACGCCGAGCTTCTTGCCCTTGAAGTCGTCGAGCGACTTGAACTGGCGCGTGTCGTCCTTGCGCTGGATCAGCTGCGCGGCCGAGTACGTGTACGGCTCGCTGAAGTCGAGCGCCTCCTTGCGCTGCGGCGTGATCGTGACCTGATTGACGATCACGTCGAACTTGCCGGCCTGCAGCCCGGCGATGATGCCGCTCCATTCGGTCGGGATGAACTGCGTCTTCACGCCGAGCTTGCCGGCGACCGCGTTCGCGACGTCGACGTCGAAGCCCTCGAGCTGGCCGGACGTGCCGCGCGAGTTGAACGGCGGATAGGTGCCTTCGAGGCCGACGCGCAGCACGCCGGCCTTCTTCACGGAATCGAGCAGGTCGTCCGCGTGCGCGGCGACGGCCGTGAAGCCGAGGGCCGACGCGAGCAGCAGGCCCGACAGCAGGAACTTCGAACGTTTCATCGCAGATCTCCAGGGTTCAGTGTCGTGATGTCGTGATGTGAGCGCCGGCTCTCGGTCGGCCCCGGCGGCGGCCGGCATACGGGCACGTAGACACTACTCGCAACCGCGCCGCGCCGGAAGTCGAATTGGCCCTGATTGCAATCGATTTCATGGGACGGGGCAGGGCATCGCCGTGGCGCGGGCCTGCTTCGGCGAGCGGTCAGTCGGTAAGGGCTGTCCATCAGGCTTCCGGGCGCGTTTGAAAATGTGCTTTTGAATCAGGCTACTTTGGAGGGATTCGTGCAAAGTTTTGCCTGTAAAATCGCGCAAGCGAAATGAAGCTGCGCCATCCGAGGGCGCGTCAAAAGAAGAAAAGGCCGTAGCCATGAACATGCAGAACACAATCGCCGCATTGCGCGGCGGGTTGCTTCAGCAGGACCGGTTGTTGAAGCTCGATACGCCATTGGGGAGCAACGTCCTGACCGTGCAGCGGGCAGTTGGCCGTTCGCGGATCGGGCGCGCGTACGAGTTCACGCTCGACGTGCTGTCGACCGATAGCGATCTGGAGCTTAAAAAGCTGATCGCGCAGCCGGTCACGTTGTGGATTCAGCAAGGCGATCGCAGCTATCGGCCGGCGAATGGCTACGTGCACACCGCGCGCCGTCTGGGCGCCGACGGCGGGCTCACGACCTATCAGCTCACGTTCGCCGATTTCACCCATTTCCTGAAGTTCCGTCGCGACCAGCGGATCTGGAACGATACGACCGTCGACCAGATCATCAGCGACGTGCTGAACCAGCATCCGCAGGCGAAAGGCCATTTCCGCTTTGCGCTGTCGAAGCCGTTGCCGAACCGCTCGTACACGCGACAGCACGATACCGACTGGCATTTCGTCCATCGGCTGATGGAGGACGAAGGGCTCTACTGCGCGTGGCAGCAGGCCGACGACGGCAAGTCGCACACACTCGTGGTGACCGACAACCTGCAGGCGTTCGCGCCGCTGTCGCCGCAGACCGTGCGCTTCTATCGTGGCGGGGCGGCGAGCGAAGCCGATGCGTTCACGCAATGGTCGGGCACGCGCACGCTGCAGAGCGTCACGCGTTCGACGCGCACGTTCGACTACAAGAATCCCGCGCAGCCGTCCAATCCGAAAGGCACGTCGCTGCCGACGATGGCCGGTCAGGGCGAATTGCCCGATCAGCTGGAAGTCTACGAATACACCGGTGCGTACACGTATCTGGACCAGACGCGCGGCGATCATCTGACGAAGATCCGGATGGAGCAGTGGGAGTCGGAGGCGAAGCGTTTCCACGGCGCGGGCGGCGTGCGTGCGATCGATGCCGGCCGGCGCTTCACGCTGGCGGATCATCCCGAACACGATCGCGATCCGGCCGACCAGCGCGAATTCGCGGCGATCGGCGTCGAATGGTGGATCGAGAACAACCTCCCCGTTTCGAACGGCAGCGCGGATTTTCCGTACAGCCTGCGCGAAGCGTTGACGCAAGCGCAGGAGGGCTACGGTGCCGACCCCGCGTTTCGCGTGCCGCACGACGACGGCTCGGTCGGCTTCTATCTCGTCGAGGTCGAAGCGCAGCGTGTGAGCGTGCCGTATCGCAGCCCGTTCGAGCATAAAAAGCCGGAGATGCACCTCGAGACGGCGATCGTCGTCGGGCCGCAGGGCGAGGAGGTTTATACCGACGAGCTGAACCGGATTCGCGTGCAGTTCGTGTGGGATCGCCTGAACCCGGGTAACGAGAACGCGTCATGCTGGGTGCGCGTCGTGCAGTCGGATACGGGCGGCGGCTACGGCGGCGTGCACGTGCCGCGTATCGGCGAGGAAGTGCTGATCGACTACGTCGGCGGCGACTGCGACCGGCCGCTGGCCGTCGGGCGCGTGTACAACGGCGCGAACCAGCCGCAGTGGCATAGCGACGGGATTCTGTCCGGCTATCGGTCGAAGGAGTATTCGGGCGGCGGCTACAACCAGCTCGTGATGGACGACGCGACCGGGCAGAACCGCGTGCAACTGATGAGCAGCAGCGCGAACAGCCTGCTGCATCTCGGCTACATCATCGACCAGAACGGCAATGCGCGCGGGTCGTATCTGGGCAGCGGTTTCGATCTGCGCTCGGATGCATATGGCGCGGTGCGGGCGAGCCAGGGCCTGTACGTGACGACGCACCCGAAGGCGGCGAACAGCCAGCCGCTCGACGTGAAGGAGGCGCAGCAGCAGCTCGTGGCGGGCGAGAGCCTGATCGAGGCGATGTCGGGCGTGAGCGAGCAGCATCAGGCGGAGAGCCTGAAGGACGCGCAGGACACGATGCGTGCATTCACGGACGCGACGCAGGACAGCCAGTCGGGCAGCGCGGCGGGCGGGCGCACGGCAGGCGGCGGCACCGGTAACGCGAACGCATTCAAGGAACCGGTGATGCTGTTCGGCAGCCCGTCGGGAATCGGGATGTCGACGCAGCAGTCGGTGCATATGGTCGCGAACGATCACGTGAACGTGGCGAGCGGCCAGAGCGTGCACGTGGCCGCGGGCAAGTCGCTGATCGGCAGCATCGGGCAGAAGCTGAGCCTGTTCGTGCAGAACGCGGGGATGAAGCTGTTTGCGGGCAAGGGCAAGGTCGAGATCCAGGCGCAGTCGGACAACATCGAGGTGACCGCGCAGAAGGCGGTGAGGGTGGTGTCGGCGACGGACCGGATCGAGATCGCGGCCGATCAGGGGATTTTGCTGACGAGCGGCGGCGGATATATCCGCATCAAGGACGGCGACATCGAGATTCATACGCCGGGCGCGGTCGATGTGAAGGGGGCGTCGCATACGTTCGCGGGGCCGGCGAGCATGGGGTATCCGCTGCCGAGCCCGCGGCCGGATCAGCCGGGGCAGCTCGAACTGTTTCACAAGTACGTGAACGGCGAGGCGGTGAAGGGCGGGCTGTTCACGGTGAAGGACGTGAACGGCGCCGTGCTGAAGAAAGGCGCACTCGACAACAGTGGCTATACGGTCGTGAGCGGCTTGCCGCCGGGGGCAGTGCGCGTCGAATTCGGGAAAGACCCACGCGAGTCGGATCAGCCGGCGAACTATTTCAAGCAGGCGAAGTGGCCGGCGGAGCCCGTGCAACAGTCGCCCGAGGCCGCGCAGGCCGCGGCGAGCGGACAGCTCGCGAGTCAGCTGCAAGGGATGGCGCCGGCCGCGACGACCGCGGCGATGGGGCTGGTGAGCGGCGGCGGCGCGGGTGCGGCCCTCGGCGGGCTCGCGAGCGCCGCATTGCCAGCTGCTGCGACCGCGTTGGGTGGCGCCGGCGTGGCGTCCGCGTTGCAGACCGCCTCGAGCCTGAGCGGTGCGGCGAAGCAGGTCGCCGGGATGGTTCAGGCCGCCCGTCAGGGCGGGCTTGCCGCGCTGGCCGCGCCGGCTGCGAATGCGGCGTCCGGGGCGTTGCAGGGTGCGTTGCCCGGGGCATTGCCGGGCGTGGCCGGTATCGCGGGCAAGGCCACGACCGTGGCGTCGGCCGCGGGCGCGACGGGCATGAAGCTGCCGACAAGCGGGTTTGGCGGACCGTTGAAATCCTGAGAGGGCGGCTCGTCAGCCGTCTTGAAAAAAACGAATTGAACGAACAACGACATGGCACAACAACTTCCACCCGGTGCAGAGAAGGAACAGGCTGTTTCCTGGCTCAGCGATATTTCACCGAAAGACGTGGCGGCGGGGGGCGACCGTTTCAATAAGTGGTTGCTCAAGATCAGCGGCAATCACATTTCGTTCGAGGACCTCAAAACTGTCGCGAGTGCGGTGCCGATCATCGGCAACCTGATGGCGTTCTACGATGCCGTGTGCGACATCGTGACGATCGTCGAGAAGCGTCATGCCGACCTGCTCGATTACCTTGGACTCGCGATCAACCTGATCGGGGTCATTCCGGTTCCGCCGCCGCTGGCGTCGTTCCGACTGTCGGCGCGGCCGCTGTTGGCGCTTGTGCGCAATCAGTTGCTGGTGTCTCGCGGCAATCTCGGGGCGGCGATCATTGGCGTGCTCGTTGCACACATCAACGCCGCGGCCGCGACGGAAATCGAGAACTTCCTGAAGACGTTGCAGGAAGTCCTTGTCGACCTGCTGAATGACTGCGCGGCCAAGGCGCAGGAATTGATGGTCGGTATTGCCAGCGGACTCGAGCTTGCCCTCAAAGGGCAGATTTTCGACAGTAGTGCGAACGTGCGACGTACGCAGCAGATCGCGCGGAAGATGGGCGAGCGATCCTGGTACAACCCGAAGCTCTTGGTCGATGCGTTTGAGTACGGTTACGAAGGTTCGATCGCGTTGGGCAAGGAAGCCGGCAACGCGACGGTCGGGACCGCCGCGAAGCTGGCGCCGGATTCGTGGCTCCAACCGTTTCGCGATATCGTCGCCTTTCTGAAGACTGAAGCGCCGAAAGTCGCGAAGGCCATCCGTGATCTGAATGGCAGCGAAGAAGGCAAGATGCTCTGGCTGATCGCGCAAGTGATCGAGGCCGTGGCACGGGTGCGGGCGGGCGGCAAGCTTCGTGAAAAGACCGCCGACGTGCCGACCGGCGGCAAGGGAAGGGCACATCATGATCGCCCGCAGGAGCCGGTGGGTGCGGTCGGGCAGCATGCGCATCCGGAGGGTCCTGGCCAGAGCCCCTGCAAAGGTTGCGGGGTCGGCGCGTCGACCGGATCGATCGATTTTGCTTTCGGCGATGAGACGTTCACGCATACGGATTTTGAACTGCCTGGCGCATTGCCGCTTGTCTGGGCGCGTACTTATCGCTCACGCCTGTCCGCATACGACACCGGAGAACTCGGCGCGCGATGGATTACGCCGTACACGACGCGCATCGATATAGAAGGCGACACATGGTTCTACCGTGATGCCAGCGGGCGCAGCATTGAATATCGCGCGCTCGCAGCCGGAAGCGTGCATGATGATCTCTCGGAAAACCTGACGCTGTCGCGACTCGACGATACGTGGGTGACGATTGCGTACGGCCACGACGAGTTGCACGTGTATGAACGGCGTGGCAACGCGTTCAGGCTGGCGATGCAGAAAGATCGCGCGGGTAACACGATCACGCTGGACTACGATGCGCGCGACCTCGTGGCGCGCCTGATTGATGCAAGCGGTAACGTGCTGTCGTTCGAGCACGACAAGCACGGCCGGATCGTACTGATCGAGCAGGTGCTCGAAGACGGTAAGCGTCGCACGCTCGCGAGCTACGCCTATGACGAAGCGGCCGATCTGATCCGCGCAACCGATCGGCACGGCAACGCGTGGAACTACCAGTACGACCGACATCTCGTCACGCGCTACACCGATCGCACCGGCCGCGGGATGTCGCTTGAATGGGACGGCGCGGACGCTGACGACAACGCGAATGCGAAATGCGTGCGCGAGTACGCGGACGATGGCAGCCTCGATATCCGTCTTGCGTGGCATCCGAACATTCGATTGACCTACGTGACCGATGCGCTCGGTCAGACGACGCGTTATTACTTCAACATCAAGGGCTACGTTTATCGGATCGCCTATCCGGATGGGAATGAGGAGTGGTTCCGCCGCGACGAGCACAACAATCTGACGTTGCACATTCTGCCGGACGGCAGCGTCGAGCAGATGCGTTACGACGCGCGCGGTAACCGGACATGGCACGAGCGCGCTGACGGCAGCATTGTCGAGATGGCATACGACGACAAGGACCAGATGATCCGGCTCGTCGATCCGAATGGGCATGTCTGGCAGCGCAAGTACGACGATGCGGGCAATCTCGTCGAGGAAATCGATCCGCTCGAGCACTCGACGAAGTACAGCTATAACGACAAGGGGCTGCCGACACAGATCATCGATGCCAAAGGTGGATCGAAGGCACTCGAATACAACGCCGCCGGGCAATTGACCGGCTACACGGACTGCTCCGGAAAGAAGACGGCGTGGCGCTATGACGATATCGGGCGTGCGATCGAGACAAAGGATGCGTCCGGGGGCGTCGTTGCTTATGCATATGGCCCGAACGGCCAGTTGACGGAGATTCGTTCGCCGGCCGGCATCGAACACGTGCAGTACGACGCTGAAGGTCGATTGCTTGGGCATACGGATCAACTCAATCGGTCGACGCGATATGGCTACGATGCCGTTGGCCGTATCGCGAGCCGCGCGGACGCGCTCGGGCAGACGATCGCGTATCGCTACGACCGTCTCGGGCGCTTGACCGCGCTGACCGATGCCAACTTTGCGACGTACCAGTTCCGCTACGATCCGGCAGGGCGGCTGATCGAGGAAATCGCCTTCGACGGCAAGTCGACGCGTTATCAGTACGATCCGGACAGCGGCAGTCTCGTTTCGATCGATGAAGCGGGTTGCGTGACGTCGGTCGACGTCGATGCGAACGGCCGTCTGCTGAAGCGCATCGCGGGGGACAGCGAGGAACGGTTTGCCTACGATCCGAGCGGCAGGTTGATCGACGCGGTGAATCGGTACAGCCGCGTGCAGTTCTTCTTCGATCCGGTTGGCAATCTGGTGCGTGAACATCACGCCTACGATCTGTTCGGCGACCGGCGCAGCTACGTGTGGCATCACGAATACGACGAACTCGGCAATCGGCGGCGTACCGTTCGGCCGGACGGGCATGCGGTCGACTGGCTGATGTATGGCTCGGGGCATGTGCACGGGATGCTGCTCGATGGCGAGGAGCGCGTGCAGTTCGAGCGCGATGACTTGCATCGCGAGACGGTGCGTGTGCTGTCGAGCAAGGTCGGGCAGCGCACGCACTACGATCCGGCTGGGCGCGTGCTGCAGCAGACGATCCAGCGGTCGACGTCGCCCGCGCCGCTTGCCGAGCGGCGCTATCGCTATGACGCGGTGGGGCAGTTGTCGCGGATCGAGGACAGCCGCAAGGGCGGGACCGACTATCGATACGATCCTGTCGGGCGTTTGATCGAGGCGATCAGTCCCGTCGCGAAGGAGCGGTTCGCGTTCGATCCGGCGAGCAACATCATCGATCCGGTGCGGATTGCGGAGACGCCTGCATCGCGTCCGAGCCCGGTGCGGCCGGAAAGCACGCTGCGGGTCGAGGTGCCGAAGGTGCTCGGGAACCTGCTGAAGGCGTATGCGGGGATGCACTTCGAGTACGATGCACGCGGGAATCTGGTGCGCAAGCGTACGCCGGCGGGTGAGCAGGAATACGAGTGGGATGAATTCAATCGCTTGCTGTCTGCGCGGGTTGCCGAGACGTCGCGGCAGAGTCAGGCTCGGTATTTCTATGATGCGTTCGGTCGTCGGATCGCTAAGGAGGTGAACGGCGAGCGGACGGTGTTCGGGTGGGATGGTGACACGTTGGCGTACGAGAGCGATGGCGAGCGCGGCACGCACTATCTCTACGAACCGGGGACGTTCGTGCCGCTGGCGCAGTATGTGGCGGGGCCGGTTGAGGGGATCGCAACGCCGGTATGGACGAGTACCGACCGCTATGTGCCGGAGGAGGACCCGCTGCAAAAGGTGCCGGAGCGGCGGGGTGACGCGGTGGTGTTCTATTACCACTGCGATCAGATCGGTACGCCGCAGCTTCTAACGGACGATGATGGCGATGTGGTCTGGGAAGCGTCGTACAAGGCTTGGGGTGAAGCGCGGGAAGTGATTGCGCGGGCCTCGAAGGCGGCAGGGATTGTGGCGAAGAATCCGCTGCGGTTTCAGGGGCAGCGGGTTGATGACGAGACGGGGCTGCATTACAACCGGCTGGAGCAGCCCCCTGAAACGCCGGACACAGTCACCCACTTACAATAACGGGTAGGCATAAGACTGTGTTTTTGACTAACACCAGGCAGGAAGTGATGGAAGTGTTGACGGGCCCGGAGCGCCGGCGG
>NZ_JACFYV010000136.1:0-18327 GCF_016759955.1 Burkholderia sp. KCJ3K979 | reverse complement strand
GCGGCGAGCGCCAGCGCGCGAGCACGAACGCGGCCGCGACGCCGAGCACGATGTCGAGCGCGGTCGCCCAGCCGGCAACCTTCAGCGACAGCAGCAGCGGGACCCAGGCGTCTTGCATCGCGATAAGCTCACTTGGCGGGCTTGAAGCCGAACGTCGACAGCACGGCCTGGCCCTGCGGCGACGCGACGAAATCGATGAACGACTGCGCTTGCGCGGCGTGGCGGCTGTCCTTGACCACGGCGATCGGGTAGGTGATGGCCGTCTGGGTCGGCACCGTCAGCGCGACTTTCACGCGGCCCGGCATGATCGCGGCGTCGGTGCCGAACACGAAGCCCGCGTCGACCTCGCCGCGCGCGACGTAGTCGAGGCTCTGGCGCACGTTGGCGGCCAGCACGCCCTTCGCGCTGACGGCGTCCCACACGCCGGCCGCGCGCAGCGCACCCTCGGTGTAGCGGCCGACCGGCACCGAGGCCGGGTCGCCGTACGCGATGCGCTTCACGCCGGGCGCGGTCAGGTCGTTCAGCGACGTCGGCGCGGCCGCGCGGCTGTCCGCCGGCACGATCAGCACCAGCGAATTCGCGGCGAAATCGCGGCGCGTGCCGGGCACGATCACCTTTTCGCTCACCGCGCGATCCATCGCCTTCTGGTCGGCCGACGCGAACACGTCGGCCGGCGCGCCCTTGGCGATCTGCTGCATCAGCACGTCCGATGCGCCGAAGTTGAACAGCACCCTGGTGTCCGGATGCTGCTTCTCGTACGCGTCGCCGACGGCCTTGAATGCGTTCGTCAGGCTGGCGGCGGCCGACACGACCAGTTCGTCGGCGGCGGAAGCGGGCGCGCTGAACGCGAACCCGGCGGCAAGCGTGGCGATCGGCAGCAGGCGAAGCAGGGTGCGGCGAAGCGGACGGACGGTTGAGCGCATGGTGGATTCGTTTTGAACGGGTAGAAACCGTAATCGTAATATAGGGCGGGTTATAACGCTCGGCATACTGCGCATGCGACGGTGCGCATGAAATGGTCAGACGTGGGAAGGGCTGGCCGGGCGGGCCGTCACGCGTGAAGCGTAGGCGGCGCCGACTCGGTGCGCTGCAGCGACGACGGCTGCGACGCGGGATGGTAGTTCGGGTTGGCCTTCCAGCGCGCCCGGACGAACGGACGCTCGTGTCCCGACAGTTCCAGCGCGACCTTGGTGACCCAGCGGTGCGACGGCACCGTGAGGCCGTGCAGCGCCACGGTGACGAGCGCGAGGCTCGCGACGACCGCCGGCACCGACCAGCGGTGCGGCACCGCCCGCCACGAGCCGGCGATGAACGCGAGCGCGGCGATTGCCCCGACGATGCAGCCGGTGATCGATTCCGACGGCGAATGCGCGTCGAGCGCGACGCGCGACACGCCGACCGCGACGCCGGCCGCCAGCCCGAGCGCGATGCCGGCGATCCGCACCGGCGTGCGCGTGCGGATCAGCGCGAGGAAAATCGCGACCGGATACACCGATGTCGACAGCATCGCATGCCCGCTGAAGCCGGTGAAATCCCACGCGCGAATGCCGATGCCCCAGCCGAGGAACGCGATCTTCGTGAGCGCCACCACGCCGATCGCGGCCGCGAGCACGCCGAGCCACGCGGCCGCGCGCCGCCACGAGTAGCCGAGCGCGAGCCAGACGGCAATCGTGATCGCGAGCGGCAAGGTCAGCCCGGCGCCGCCGAACGCGGTGATCATGATCCACAGGTGAGAAGGCAGGTCGAACATCGGGAAGGGGAAGAACGAAGGCGGGGAGAATGCTTAAATCAACGCGCGAGCCGGGAAGAACGACTACAACGGATACAAGCGGCGAAGCCCCAGTATAGCGCCGCGTCCGCATGAGGCCCGTTTTTTGCGCCGCCGGCCACGACCGGCGTGCAGGAAAAATCCTGGAAACAATGTTATGGTGCATTGCACAAAGTCGAACGATGCATCCGTTGTGGCGCTCTCATGGCGCCCCTATTTTTCCTGACTGCGAGCCCGATCGATGACCAAAAGTCTGACCAAAGTGTGGCTGGGCGGCATGAAACGCATGCTGTCCCCGACCGCCAAGCGCGCGGCGCGCGATGCCCAGCGCATCACACGCGACGCACTCGAGGCCGCGGCCTCAGATCTGTCCCCGCCGCGCGAATCGCGCGTGCGGCCGCGCGCCGCCGCATGGGCGGCAGGCGAGTGGACGCGGGGCGAACATCCGATGACACCCGCGCTCGGCCGCCTCGTCCAGAATCTCGCATACGGGCTCTACATACCGCCCGGCCGCCGGCGTGGCGCGATGCCGCTGGTCGTGATGCTGCACGGCTGCCAGCAGTCCGTCGACGAATTCGCGCAGGGCACCCGGATGAACCTGCTGGCCGACAAGCACGGTTTCGCGGTGCTGTATCCGGAACAGTCGCTGCGCGCGCATACGCACGGTTGCTGGCACTGGTATGAAGACACCGATCGCGCGGGGCGCGGCGAGGCGGACACGGTGGCGTCCCTGGTCGACGCGCTGGTCGACGAACATGGCTTCGACGCGTCGCGTGTTTACGTCGCGGGGCTGTCGGCCGGTGCGGGGCTTGCGTCGCTTCTTGCACTGCACCATCCGGACCGCTTCGCCGCGGTCGCGCTGCACTCGGGCCCCGCGCTCGGCGAGGCGAATTCCGGCATCACCGCGATGGACGTGATGCGGCGGGGCTTGAGGCAGAACCCGGCCGCGGCGGTCGATGCGCTGGTCGATGCCGGCGCCTATCCGGGCATGCCCGCGCTGATCGTCCAGGGTGACGGCGATCATGTCGTCGCGCCGAAGAATGCCGATCAGCTGACCGTGCAGTTCATGCGCCTGAACGGGCTCGCCGACAGCCGAGGCGCGCTGCGCGGCGGCGAGCGGGTCGAGACGCGCGAAACGGGCGCACAGATCACCGACGTGTGCCGCGACGGCGAGCCGGTGGTGCGGCTGTGTCACGTGAAGGGGCTCGATCATGCGTGGGCCGGCGGCGACGAAGCCGTGCCGTTTCACGCGGCGGTCGGCCCCGACGCCAGCGCAATGATCTGGGCTTTTTTCGAAACCCGTCGCCGCACTGTGGCGACCGAACGACGCATCGTCTGATCGACACTGGTCAAAGCCTAGGGTTTTCCCTATAATTCGGGAAAACCCTAGTCCAGAACCTTTGAATAGCGAGATCGATCATGTACCTGCTGAGCCACCTCTTCCTGATGCTGACCAAGAACGCTGACAAGGCCGCGAAAGAGCGCGCCGACGCGTATCTGGCCGAAGCCACCGACATCTACGACCTCGAATTCCGCATGCGCAAGATCGATCGCGACGCGGCAATGAACCGCCCGTATTCGATCGGCGCGCGCTAAGCGGCGCACGCGGGCCTGCCGGCCCGCCATTTCGATGCATCGCGCAAAAGGGCGCCTGCGGCACCATGCCGCACGCGCCCTTTTTGTATTTCCTGAGCCCTGAACCTGTGCCGCGTCAGACGACCGTCAGGCGCACCGGCACGTTGTTGCGCGTGGCGTTCGAATACGGGCACACGTGGTGCGCCTTGTCGACCAGCACTTGCGCGTCGTTCTTGTCGAGCCCCGGCAGCGACACGCGCAGCTCGATGTCGAGCCCGAAGCCGCCTGCGTCGTTCGGGCCGATGCCTACTTCCGCCGTGACTTGCGTATCGGCCGGCAGCGTCTGCTTGTTCTGGCCCGCGACGAATTTCATCGCACTCAGGAAACAGGCCGAGTAACCTGCGGCGAACAGTTGCTCCGGATTCGTGCCTTCCGCGCCCGTGCCACCGAGTTCACGCGGCGCGGCCAGTTTCACTTCCAGCTTGTTGTCAGCGGATACCGCGCGGCCGTCGCGGCCGCCCGTGCTTGTGGCGCTGGTCTTGTACAGAATGTTCATCGTGCAGCTCCTGTCGGGAAGAGAGGGGAACAGCGGTCCGGTCGGACGGAATGTCGCCGGCCATGGACAAAATATAGAACACAAATCATTAGTGTGCAAATGAAATTTTGAAGAAAAACCCGGCAGCAGCGGGCAGGTCGGTTCATGCCGGGCGTGTCAGCGTTCGTTGGCCACCGACAGCGCATCGCGCAGCTGCTGGAGATCGGCGCGCAGCCTGATCAGGAATTCGGGTGTCTGTTGCATCGCGCAAAAGAGGTCGGCGGGCACCGAGCGCGCGCGATCCTTCAGCGCCCGGCCTTCCGGCGTCACGCGAACGTTGACGACGCGTTCGTCGGCCGCGCTGCGTACGCGCTCCACGTAGCCGAGCGCTTCCAGCCGCTTGAGCAGCGGCGTGACCGTGGCCGGGTCCAGGTCGAGCCGCGCGGCGATGTCCTTCACGGCCATGTCGTCGCGCTCCCACAGCACGAGCATCGCGAGATATTGGGGATAGGTCAGCGACAGCTTGTCGAGCAGCGGCTTGTACGCCTTCGTCATCGCGTGCGAAGTCGAATAAAGCGCGAAGCACAGTTGCTCGTCGAGCGTCTGGGGCAGCGGAGGCAGGCGGTCCATGGTTCGGGAGGCGCGGCAATGCGCGAACGATTTGTACGCAAATTATTTTGCGCGCAAAAGATCGCGTTGAACAGGGCCGACCAGAGGCGGTCGATACGAGAAAGGGGAGAGATCAGGTGCGCGCCGGGGACGACCCGGCGCGGAAACTGCGTGACGGCCGGCGCCATGCGCCGGTCAGGAGACGGTTCAGCGGCCCGACATCGTCGTCGTCGCGCCCGGTTCCTGCACGCCGAAGCAGCCGCGATAGGTCGCGTAGAACGAGCAGTACAGCATCGTGACGATGATGATCGTCACCGGCATCATGATCGTCAGCGCGTACGCGCCGGCGCCGAGCGCCTGCAGCAGCAGCGACAGCGCGAGCGACGTGCCGAGCGCGACGGCGAACCACAGCACGCCGTATACGGCGAACGCGCCGCGATTGCGCCAGCAGCTGACGACGCTGAAGAACAGCGCCTTCGCCGGCGGGACGTCATGCCATGCGACCAGTACCGGCGCGAACCAGAACAGCATCGCGACCGGCAGATAGAGCAGCGTCGCGAAGAACAGCGCGCCGAGCGTGCCTTGCGCGGCGAGCGTCTCGGGCGTCGTGTTCGCTTCGTCGGCTGCGCCCATCATCACGTGGAACAGCGCGCCGCCGTCGGCGAACGACGAAGCGGCGAACACGAGCACCATCGACGCGACGTAGATCACGCCGAGCACGAGCAGCCGCTGGGTCGCGACGGTGCCGTACGAGCGAAAGCCGTCGACGAGGATCGTCGGCATCACCGTCTTGCCGGCCACCGTGTCGCGGCACGCTGCCATGAAGCCGACCGCGATGCCGGGAATGAACACCAGCGGCAGCGCGGAGCCGATCACCGGCACCATCGACACCAGCGTGATCGCGAGCAGGTACGTGAAGAACAGCGTGATGAACGCGAGCGGATTCCGGCGGAACAGCCAGATGCCTTGACGGAACCAGACATAGCCCGTTTTCGCGGGCACTTCGATCAGTTGCATGCGGTTTGGATCTCGGGAAGCGCGGGCGTATGCGCGATACGCTCACGCAGGATGCGTTCGAAATGGCCGGGGTCGTGCGGCTTGAGCATCTCGGCCGCGCGCGGCAGGTAGAAGTCGTACAGGCGCGACACCCAGAAGCGGTACGCGCCGGCGCGCAGCATGTCGCTCCAGTGGCGGCGCTCTGCGGCCGTGAACGGCCGCACGGTCTGGTACGCGCGCAGCAGCGCATCGGCGCGCGCGACGTCGAGCACACCGGTCGCGAGGTCGACGCACCAGTCGTTGACGGTGACCGCGACGTCGAACAGCCACTTGTCGCAGCCCGCGAAATAGAAGTCGAAGAAGCCGCCGAGCCGCACGTCGTGGCCGGTGCCGGGCGCCGCATGGGCGAACAGCACGTTATCGCGGAACAGGTCGCAATGGCATGGGCCGGCCGGCAGCGCTGCGTAGTCGTCCGACGCGAAGAAACCGGCCTGGTGCGCGAGCTCGCCTTCGAGCAGCGCGCGTTGCGCGTCCGTGATGAACGGCACGATCGCCGGCACGTTCTCCTGCCACCACGGCAGGCTGCGCAGGTTCGGCTGGTTGCGCGGATAGTCGCGGCCCGCGAGGTGCAGGCGCGCGAGCATCTGTCCGACCTCGATGCAGTGTTCGACCCCGGGCGCGAGTTCGGCCGCGCCGTCGAGCTTCGTGACGATCGCGGCAGGCTTGCCGTGCAGCTCGCCGAACAGCGCGCCGTCGTCGCGCGGGATCGGGTCCGGCACCGGCACGCCGTGGGCGGCCAGATGACGCATCAGGTCGAGGTAGAACGGCAGCTGCTGCGCGGTGAGCTTTTCGAAGATCGTGAGGACGTATTCGCCGCGCGTCGTCGTCAGGAAGAAATTGCTGTTTTCGATACCGGACGGAATGCCGCGGAACGCAAGCACGTCGCCCAGTTCGTAGTGGCGCATCCATTGCGCGAGATCGGAGTCGGAAACAGCGGTGAAAACGGCCATGCGGGATGCGTCAGGTCAGGGTGTCGGCACGCGGGCGGCGTGCAGCGCGACAGCAGGTGAAGGGGCGGCGCGGCGCGGTGGGCGCGCCGCGCCACGGAATCAGTAGCGCAGGTTCAGCGACGGCAGGCGTGTGATCGGGATGCCCGCGTCGTGCGGCTTCGGCGACGTGTCGGGCGTGGAGCTCATCTGGTAGCGCGTGCCGAAGTTCGACTTCACGTCGATCTCGACCGGCTTGCCGCGGTCGCGGTACTCGGTGACTTCGGTGCCGTTCTTGCTCTTTTCGTGGAAGCTCGGCGTGCGGCGGATGTCGGCGAAGTCCACTTTCGACGTGACTTCGGCGCCCGGCCGGTTGATCTTGCGGAGATCGGGCAGGCCGGCGGCTTCGTTGGCCTCGGCCCGGGCCTGCGCGTCGGCGTCAGGCGTGCCGCCGGCGGCGTGAGCGACGCTGGCGGCGGCAAACGCGACGGCAGCGGCGACGAAAATGAGCGGCTTCATGATGAGTCTCCAGTGAACCCACCGATTTTAGCAAATACTGCGCGCCATCCGGCCCCTCCGTGCGCAGGGGCGGCCATAAAGGCGACCGGGTTCCGTGGTAATGTCGTCGGATCAGACGAGGTGATGAAAATGAAGAACGATTTGAGCCGCCGGCACCGTGTGCTGTCGCCCGAAAGCCCGTCGGTCGAGGCTTTCGACGATCCGATCGCCGCCGTCGCGCGGTTGTCCGCCATTTACGACACGAATACGGGCTTCCTGCGCGACGCGTTCGCGCGCTATCGCCGCCACGAAGCGATTACCGAGCACGTGCGCGCATGCTATCCGTTCGTGCGGATTCGCACCGACGTCAACACGCACGTCGATTCGCGCCGCTCGTACGGCTTCGTCGCGGGCCCCGGCGTATTCGAGACGACGGTCACGCGCCCCGATCTCTTCGCGAACTACTACCGAGAGCAACTGCGTTTGCTGGCGAAGAACCACCATGTCAAGATCGAGATCGGCGTGTCGTCGCAGCCGATTCCGATTCATTTCGCGTTTCCGGAAGGCATCCATCTTGAGGGCGAGCTCGATCGCGACCGCCTGCTCGCGATGCGCGACATCTTCGATACGCCCGACCTGTCGTATCTCGACGACCGCATCGTCAACGGCACGTTCGAGCCGGCGCCGGGCGAGCCGCATCCGCTCGCGCTGTTCACGGCCGCGCGCGTCGACTTCTCGCTGCATCGGCTGCGCCACTACACGGCGACGTCGCCCACGCATTTCCAGAACTACGTGCTCTACACGAACTACCAGTTCTACATCGACGAGTTCGTGAAGCTCGGCCGCACGATGATGACGGAAAGCGACGATCCCGAGGTGCGCGCGTATCGCAGCGAGTACAGCGCGTTCGTCGAGCCGGGCGACGTCGTCACGTACAACGCGAACCTCGGCGGCGAGCCGGCCGAGGGCACCGCGCCGCCGCGCCTGCCGCAGATGCCCGCGTATCACCTGAAGCGCGCGGACGGCAGCGGGATCACGATGGTCAACATCGGCGTCGGCCCGTCGAACGCGAAGACGATCACCGATCACATCGCGGTGCTGCGTCCGCACGCGTGGGTGATGCTCGGTCACTGCGCGGGGCTGCGCAACACGCAGCGCCTCGGCGACTACGTGCTCGCGCACGGTTACGTGCGGGAAGATCACGTGCTCGACGCCGACCTGCCGCTGTGGGTGCCGATCCCGGCGCTGGCCGAAGTGCAGCTCGCGCTCGAGCGCGGCGTGGCCGAGGTCACTCGGCTGGAGGGCGTGGAGCTGAAGCGCGTGATGCGCACGGGCACCGTCGCGAGCGTCGACAACCGCAACTGGGAGCTGCGCGACCATCGCGAGCCCGTGCAGCGGCTGTCGCAGAGCCGCGCGATTGCGCTCGACATGGAAAGCGCGACGATCGCCGCGAACGGCTTCCGCTTCCGGGTGCCGTACGGCACGCTGCTGTGCGTATCGGACAAGCCGCTGCACGGCGAGTTGAAGCTGCCGGGCATGGCCGACACGTTCTATCGCGGGCAGGTCGACCAGCATCTGCAGATCGGCGTGAAGGCGATGGAGATCCTGCGCACGAACGGGCTCGACAAGCTGCATAGCCGGAAGCTGCGGAGTTTTGCGGAAGTGGCGTTTCAGTGACGTGATCGCCGGCCCGGTTGCGAAACCGGGCCGGCGGCGCCACGCTTACCATTGCGCCGGTTCGATCGTCCGGTCGAACGCCGCTTCGAGCGACGTGGTTTCGTGCGCGTCGAGCGTCAGGTCGAGTGCCGCGAGCGCATCGGTCATGTGATGCGGTTTCGACAATCCGATGATCGGCGCGGTGACGCCGGCGCGCCGCAACGCCCAGGCGAGCGCGACGCGGGCGGGAGGCATGCCGCGCGCCTGCGCTGCCAGCCGGACTGCTTCGACGGTCGCGGCGACCGCGTCGCGGCCGTCGTACCAGGACACCATCTGCTGATCGGTCGCGGCCCGCGTCGTCTGCTCGCCGCGCGTGCCAGCCAGCAATCCGCGGCCGAGCGGAGACCACGGCGTGTACGCGATGCCTTCGTCGATGCACAGCGGCAGCATGTCGCGCTCGTCCTCCCGGCAGATCAGACTGTACTGGCTCTGCATCGACACGAACCGTGCGAGACCGTGATGCTGCTGGAAGGCGAGCATCTTCATGAATTGCCACGCGTGCATCGACGATGCCCCGAGATAGCGGACCTTGCCGCTCCTCACGATGGTGTCGAGCGCATCGAGCGTTTCTTCGATTGGCGTATCCGGATCGAACCGATGGACGATGTAAAGATCGACGTAATCGGTCCCGAGGCGCTGCAGCGACGCGTCGATGCTTGCGAGCAGATGCTTGCGCGACAGCCCGCGCGCATTCGGCCCGTCGCCGGTCGGAAAGAATGCCTTGGTTCCGATCACCACGTCGTCGCGCGTCGCGAAGTCGCGCAGCGCGCGGCCGAGAATGCGTTCGCTTTCCCCGCCCGAATAGATGTCGGCCGTATCGAAGAACGTCACGCCTGCGTCGAGCGCCGCGCGGATGGACGGGCGCGCCACGTCCTCGGTCACGACCCACGGCCGCCACGACGGATGGCCGTAGGTCATGCAGCCCAAGCACAGCTTCGATACCTTCAGCCCGGACGTTCCCAGTCTCACGTACTCCATCGGTTCGATCTCCGTTGGGGCGCCGGTCAGCGCATGCCGCCAATCGTGTAGCCGCCGTCGACGAGGATCGATTCGCCGGTCACGAAGCGTGCTTCGTCGCTGCAGAGCCAGACGACTGCATCCGCAACGTCTTCCGGGGTACCGATCCGCCGGGCCGGCGTGAACGCGGCGAACGGGCGAAACATCTCGTCGTCGCCGAAGCGGCGCGCCATCGGCGTATCGATGATGCCCGGGTTCACATTGTTGATCCGGATGCCGTGCGGGCCGCCTTCGAGCGCGACCGCGCGCACCAGCGCATCGAGCGCGCCCTTGCTCGCGGAATAGGTCGACGAGCCGGCCAGCGCGCCTTTCGCGAGCCATGACGACGTGTTGACGATCGCGCCGTCGCCGTGCGCGAGCATCGCCTCCATTTCGTATTTGATCGACAGCCACGTGCCCTTGAGATTGGTGGCGATCACGTGGTCGAAGTCGGCCTCGGTCTGTTCCACGATCGGTGCGAACGTGCCTTCGGTGCCGGCATTGTTGAAGGCCGCATGCAACGCGCCGTAGCGCCTGATCGTCGTGTCGACGAGTGCGCGCACGCCATCGGCTGAGCCGACGTCGACGGTCACCGCGAACGCTTCGCCGCCGCGTTCGACAATCGCCCGGACGGTTTCGTCGAGCGGCGCCGCACGCCGCCCGGCGACGACGACGCGGGCGCCGTCCCGCGCGAACGCGAGCGCGGCCGCCCGGCCGATACCGGTGCCGCCGCCGGTGACGAGCGCGACGCGACCGTCGAGCCGGGGCCGCATGGTGGCGGACGGGGTTGATAAGATGCGCGAATCGGACATGATGTGCAGTGCTCCGTGTGAAGATGAAATGCGCCGGCCGCTCAGTCTTCGCCGTCCGCAACCGTCAGCGGTGTGCCGGGCGTGCCCGCATAGAACACGATCAGCTCGGCGGTTTCGTCGCCGGTCTCGCCGCGATGGGCGCCGCCGACCATTTCCGGCACCACGTCGCCGGGGCCGAGCTTCAGCCGCTTGCCGTCGCTTCGGCGCACGGCGGTCAGGTGGCCCGACAGCACGTAGCCGATGTTGATCGACGGATGCGTATGCCACGGCAGGACGGCGTGCGGCGGGATGCGGTAGCGTACGACCGTCACCTCCGGTCGAGCCGTCGGATAGGCGCGGTAGGGCGAGCCGTCCCACGCGCGCATCGTTTGCAGCAGCACCGTCTCGACGGCGCGGGCGGGTGCACCGGTCTGCTGCGCGAGCGCGGGCGTCGTCGTACCGACGACGATCGATGCGGCCGCGACGGCGGCCCGGAAGGTGACGGAAACCCAGCGCAGTTTCATGATGAGCGGCCCGTACGGGCTGATCGTTGAAGACGGCGCCATTGTGCGAAGCGGAACGGCACGCGACTAGCGCCGGACCGGTTGAAACCGATTCAACTTGACGGCGCGGCAGCGCGGCGCCATGGACGAATGCCCGGGCAGGCCCGGCTCGACAGGAGCATCGAATGGATCGTTTGAAGGCGCTGACGGTGTTCGTCCGCGTCGCGGTCGCGGGCGGCATCAGCGCGGGCGCTCGCGAACTCGCCATGACGCCGCAGGCGGCCAGCAAGCAGGTCGCTGCGCTGGAGGCGTTGCTGAATGTTCGGTTGTTCCAGCGTTCGACGCACCGGATTGCGCTGACGGTCGAGGGCGAGCGCCTGCTCGCGCAGTGCCGCGGTGCTGTCGGCGAACTGGAAACCGCGCTGCGCATGCTCGACGACGATCGCGTGCACGCGGTCGGCACGCTGCGCGTCGCGGCACCTTACTCGCTGGCGCGGCGGTTTCTCGCGCCGTTGCTCGGCGAGTTCTGCGACCAGCATCCGGGCATGACCGCCGAGCTGGTCGTCAGCGACGACATGGCCGACATCGTCGAGCAGCGAATAGACCTCGCCGTGCGGACCGGCGATCTGCCCGACAGCGGGCTGATCGCGCGGCGCATCGCCGAGCTGCAACTGGTCGTTTGCGCGGCGCCCGCGTATTTGCGCCGCCATGGCGCGCCGCAGACGATCGACGCATTGCGCGACCATCGTTGCACCGCGTTCCTGTACCCGCGCACGGGCAAGCCGTTTCCGTGGGAATTCCTCGTCGACGGTCGGGTCGACACCCGCCAGATCGACCCGTTCATCGCGACCAACGACATCGACGCGGAGCTCGATACGGTGCTCAGCGGTGCCGCGATCGGCCAGTTTTTCGGCTATTCGGTTCACGAGCACGTCCGTGAAGGGCGGCTCGTGCCGCTGCTGACCCGGCACGTCACCTGTCGATACGGTCTCTACCTGTGCATGCCACAGCGCGAGCATCTGCCGCGCAGAAACCGTTTGCTGATGGATTTCCTGGTCGCCCGGCTAGGCGCGCATCCCGACCTCGCGCCGCTTTCGTTCGCTCACGCGCATGCGTGACGGGTGCTTCGTCGACCGCGAGCGTGGCGGCTGACGCCGGTTTCGTCCGGCCGGGGCGCTTCGGCGTAGAGGCAGCGTTCGTGGTGCGTTGTGCAAAGCGGCAAGGCCGCCCGGCACCGAAGTGCGCGGGCGGCCTTGCGGGTCGAACGGCCGTGCTGTGTTTGGGGCACTCAGCACTCGCCCTTCTTCGCGTGCCCCGGCGGGCAGTGATAGCCGCCACGACCGTGATGACGCTCGCGATCTTCCCACTCGCGGCGTTCCCAGTAGCGGCGGCCGTCCCAGTAGCGGTCGCCGTGCCAGCCGACGATCACCGGCGCGGGGGCGACCACGACGGGCGCGGGGGCGACGACGACCGGCGCGGGCGTGCCGATGTTGACGTCGACGTTGACGGCGTGAGCGAGGCCGGACAGCGAAAGGCCGAGGCCGGCGAAAGCGAGGGCGATCAGCGAGCGTTGCATGTTCTTTTCCGTGGTGTGGTGATGAATGGGCCGACGCGACGCGATGGAAGCGAGGGGGACCGTTCCACCGGGGGAACGCCGCGCCGACACGATGCAGTGTGCTGCGGCACGACGGAAAAGGCGAGTCGTGATTATTACGGAGGATTGGCGGCGCGCAGGCACGCGAGGGGCCACCCATTTGACATTGGCGGGCCGCTGGTGCGGCCGATTCCGCCGCATCGTGCAGCGCCGGCTGCGGGCATTTGACATTCGACCGCGCACGGCGGCGAACAGGTATTAACAGCGCGTTACAAAGTCACGCCCGGCGAGCCGCCGGAGCGCACTGTCCGTTGCATGAAAAGCACGACAGCGGGCGCTCGGCCGGCTGTCGTCACTGACCGGTTACAGATAGAACATCCGGTCTTCTTCCGGGCGCGGCGGATGATCGTCCTCGTCCGAACCTTCTTCCTCGCCGCTGTCCTCGTAGAACGCGAGCACCGCGTCGAGCACCTGGTCGGGATCGTCGATCACCTGCATCAGATCCATGTCTTCCGGATTGATCAGGCCCATCGGAATCAGTTGATCGCGGAACCATTGCAGCAGCCCCTGCCAGAACTCGCTGCCGACGAGGATGATCGGCACGAGGCGCGATTTCTTCGTCTGGATCAGCGTGAGTACTTCGGACAGTTCGTCGAGCGTGCCGAAGCCGCCCGGCATCACGATCACCGCATCCGAGTTCTTCACGAACGTGACCTTGCGCGTGAAGAAGTGGCGGAAGCGCAGCGAGATGTCCTGGTAGTGGTTGCCGGCCTGTTCGTGCGGCAGCTCGATGTTCAGGCCGACCGACGGCGCCTTGCCGGCGTGCGCGCCCTTGTTCGCGGCTTCCATGATGCCGGGGCCGCCGCCGGAGATCACCGCGAAGCCGGCGTCCGACAGCTTGCGCGCGATCTGCACGGCCAGCTTGTAGTGCGGCGTGTCGGGTTTGAGGCGGGCAGAACCGTAGATGCTGACAGCCGGGCGGATCTCCGACAGGTACTCGGTCGCCTCGATAAACTCTGCCATAATCGTGAACATCTGCCACGATGCGCGCGCCTTCTTGGCCGTCGCGCGCTCTTGATCTGCGAGCGAACGCAGACTCGGAATCACTTTTCTCTTGTTCATAATGCCTGAAGAACGAAATCTGGAAGGTAAGACCCTGCTATTGGTTGACGGTTCGAGCTATCTGTATCGGGCTTACCATGCGATGCCTGATTTGCGTGGCCCTGGCGGGGAGCCGACCGGAGCGCTCTACGGAATCATCAACATGCTGCGCCGTATGCGCAAGGAAGTCAGTGCAGAGTATAGCGCTTGCGTGTTCGATGCAAAGGGCAAGACGTTCCGCGACGACCTTTATGCCGACTATAAGGCAAACCGTCCGTCGATGCCGCCCGATCTCGCCTTGCAGGTCGAGCCGATCCACGGCGCCGTGCGCGCGCTCGGCTGGCCGCTGCTGATGGTCGAGGGCGTCGAGGCCGACGACGTGATCGGCACGCTCGCGCGCGAAGCGGAGCGGCACGGGATGAACGTGATCGTGTCGACCGGCGACAAGGATCTCGCGCAGCTCGTGACCGAGCGCGTCACGCTCGTCAACACGATGACCAACGAGACGCTCGACCGCGACGGCGTGATCGCGAAGTTCGGCGTGCCGCCCGAGCGCATCATCGACTATCTCGCGCTGATCGGCGACACCGTCGACAACGTGCCGGGCGTCGAGAAGTGCGGGCCGAAGACGGCCGTGAAATGGCTGACGCAATACGACACCCTCGACGGCGTGATCGAACACGCGGCCGACATCAAGGGCGTGGTCGGCGACAACCTGCGCCGCGCGCTCGATTTCCTGCCGCTCGGCCGCCAGCTCGTGACCGTCGATACGTCGTGCGATCTCACGCCGCATCTCGAATCGATCGAAGCCTCGCTGAAGAGCGACGGCGAGGCGCGCGACCTGCTGCGCGACATCTTCGCGCGCTACGGCTTCAAGACCTGGCTGCGCGAAGTCGACAGCGCGCCTGCGGAAGGCGGGGGCGCCGATGCGCCGGAAGGCGAGCCGGCTCCAGTGATCGCAGCCGACGTCGTGCGCGAATACGAAACGATCCAGACCTGGGAACAGTTCGACGCGTGGTTCGCGAAAATCGACGCGGCCGCGCTGACCGCGTTCGATACCGAGACCACCGCGCTCGATCCGATGCTCGCGCGGCTCGTCGGCCTGTCGTTCTCGGTCGAGCCGGGCAAGGCAGCCTACCTGCCGGTCGCGCACCGCGGCCCCGACATGCCCGAGCAGCTTCCGCTCGACGAAGTGCTCGCGCGCCTGAAACCGTGGCTCGAATCGGCCGATCGCAAGAAGGTCGGCCAGCACCTGAAGTACGACGCGCAGGTGCTCGCGAACTACGACATCGCGCTGAACGGCATCGAGCACGACACGCTGCTCGAATCGTACGTGGTCGAATCGCACCGCACGCACGACATGGACAGCCTCGCGTTGCGTCATCTGGGCGTCAAGACGATCAAGTACGAGGACGTGGCGGGCAAGGGCGCGAAGCAGATCGGTTTCGACGAAGTGGCGCTCGCGCAGGCCGCCGAATACGCAGCCGAAGATGCCGACATCACGCTGCAGCTTCACCACGCGCTGTATCCGCAGGTCGCACGCGAGCCGGGCCTCGAGCGCGTGTACCGCGAGATCGAGATGCCGGTGTCGCTCGTGCTGCGCAAGATGGAGCGCACGGGCGTGCTGATCGACGATGCGCGTCTGCACGCGCAGAGCACCGAAATCGCGACGCGCCTGATCGAGCTCGAGGGCGAGGCGTACGAACTGGCGGGCGGCGAATTCAATCTCGGCTCGCCGAAGCAGATCGGGCAGATCTTCTTCGAGAAGCTGCAGTTGCCGGTCGTGAAGAAGACGCCGAGCGGCGCGCCGTCGACCGACGAGGAAGTGCTGCAGAAGCTGGCCGAGGACTACCCGCTGCCGAAGCTGCTGCTCGAGCATCGCGGGCTGTCGAAGCTGAAGTCGACCTATACCGACAAGCTGCCGCGCATGGTGAACCCCACCACCGGCCGCGTGCACACGAACTATGCGCAGGCCGTCGCGGTCACGGGCCGCCTTGCGTCGAACGATCCCAATCTTCAGAACATTCCGGTGCGCACGGCCGAAGGGCGGCGCATCCGCGAGGCGTTCATCGCGTCGCCGGGCCACCGGATCGTGTCGGCCGACTATTCGCAGATCGAACTGCGGATCATGGCGCACATCTCGGGCGACGCGTCGCTGCTGCGCGCGTTCTCGCAGGGCGAGGACATCCATCGCGCGACGGCTGCCGAGGTATTCGGCGTGACGCCGCTGGAGGTCAATTCCGATCAACGCCGGATCGCGAAGGTGATCAACTTCGGGCTCATCTATGGGATGAGCGCGTTCGGGCTCGCATCGAATCTCGGCATCACGCGCGATGCGGCGAAGCTCTATATCGACCGCTATTTCGCCCGCTATCCGGGCGTCGCGCAGTACATGGAAGATACGCGCGCGACCGCGAAGGAGAAGGGTTACGTCGAAACCGTTTTCGGTCGCCGTCTCTGGCTGCCCGAGATCAACGGCGGCAACGGTCCGCGCCGTCAGGCGGCCGAGCGTGCGGCCATCAATGCACCGATGCAGGGCACGGCGGCCGACCTGATCAAGCTGTCGATGATCGCGGTGGACGACTGGCTCACGCGCGACCGGCTCGCATCGCGAATGATCATGCAGGTGCACGATGAACTGGTGCTCGAGGTGCCCGAAGGCGAGCTGTCGCTCGTGCGCGAGAAATTGCCGGAAATGATGTGCGGCGTCGCGAAGCTGAAGGTGCCGTTGGTCGCCGAAGTGGGCGCCGGCGCGAACTGGGAAGAGGCACACTGACGCACCCCCGGCCAGTTCCCCGTTCCCGCGGCATATTGTTGCAGGGATGCTGAATATCGAGATGGTTTGCTTGTGGTCAACGCGCAAGCTCCCGGACAATGCATGTCAGTCATGTCATTGACGTGGGGCGCGCGCCCCGCGTTCCGGATCGGACGCATCGAAGTGCTTCGAACTGCACATCGATGATGTCCGAACCGGTTAATCCACCGGGCGGCGCGGGTGCATCGCGTTTGCTTCATCCGGCGGCAGCAGTTTCGAATCGCAAAGGGGGAATCAGATGCATCGGATCATCATCGTAGGCGGAGGTGCCGGCGGCCTGGAACTGGCGACGCGGCTCGGCGACCGTTACGGCGCGCGCGGCAATCGTCCCGCGCGTGCGCTCGTCACGCTCGTCGACCGCAATCCGACGCACATCTGGAAACCATTGCTGCACGAGGTCGCAGCCGGCAGCATGGACCCGTTCACACAGGAGCTCGAATATGCGGCGCAGGCGCGCTGGCACGGCTTCGAGTTCCAGCAGGGCGAGCTGACCGGGCTCGACCGTGCGGCGAAGCGCGTCACGCTGTCGCCCCTCAACGACAGCGACGGCGCGGAGCTGCTGCCGGCGCGCGAGCTGGAATACGACACGCTCGTGATCGCGATCGGCAGCACGACGCACTTCTTCGGCGTGCAGGGCGCGCCGGAAAACGCGATCGCGCTCGATACGGTCGGGGAGGCCGAACGCTTCCGCAAGCGCTTGATCGCGGCATGCATGCGCGCCGAGCATCAGGCGCCGGCGCCGAGCGTGCCAGGCGAGTCGGCCGAGCCGCGCATCCAGGTCGTGATCGTCGGCGGCGGCGCGACGGGCGTCGAATTGTCCGCGGAACTGCGCAATACCGCACAGGTGCTGTCCGTGTACGGGCTGCACAAGCTCGATCCCCGCCATGACGTCGGCATCGTGCTGATCGAATCGGGGCCGCGGATCCTGCCGGCACTCCAGGAGCGCGTGTCGGCGGCGACGGCCGAACTGCTCGAGAAGCTCGGCGTGCGGCTGATGCTCAGCGAGCGCGTGACCGAGGTGGCGCCCGGATTCGTGCATACCGCGAGCGGCAAGGCGGTGCGCGCCGACCTGACGGTCTGGGCGGCCGGCATCAAGGCGCCGTCCGTGCTCTCGCATCTCGACGGTCTCCAGGTCAACAAGCTCGGTCAGCTCGACGTGCGCCGCACGCTGCAGACCTTCACCGACGACAACGTGTTCGCACTCGGCGATTGCGCGGCCTGCGCATGGCCGGGCAATGAACGCAACGTGCCGCCGCGTGCGCAGGCGGCGCACCAGCAGGCGAGCTTCCTGCTGAAGGCGATCAGCTGCCGGCTCGAAGGGCGCCCGCTGCCCGAGTTCACGTATCGCGATTTCGGTTCGCTCGTGTCGCTCGGCCACTTCAGCGCGGTCGGCAACCTGATGGGCGGGCTGATCGGCGGCAACATGCTGATCGAAGGGCTGTTCGCACGCTTCATGTACATGTCGCTGTACCGGCTGCACATCGCGGCGCTGCACGGTTATCCGCGGATGATGCTCGACACGGTCGCGCACTGGCTGCGGCGCACGACGCTGCCGCGCGTCAAGCTGCACTGATCGCGTACTCGCATACTTGCGTGTGGAGCGGGCGGGAATGCGCATGTCGTGCGTGTTCGCCGCCCGTTTTTCTTTTCGGTTCGCAACGATTCGGTCGCGCGACGATTCTCGATACGCGCCACCGCACGCGGACTCGGCAGGCGGCCGGCGGGCTGTCGCGCGATGATCGATTCGATTGCCGCCACGCGTCGTAATCGAGTCTTACACATCTGACAGTTGACGCGACAACGGATTATTGGGCATCTTGTCCGGGTTTTCGTTTGCGGCGGGG
>NZ_JACFYV010000135.1:0-18448 GCF_016759955.1 Burkholderia sp. KCJ3K979 | reverse complement strand
GCCGCAGGTCAGGCGGTTTCTCGACTGGCTCGAAGCGGAAATCGCACGGACCCGCGCGTCGGTCGGGCGGATAGCGCCGGCTGCGTGAAGCGGCGGTTGGTTACGCCGGCGCGCGAATTCCGTTCGGCAACGTGCGGATGGTTGCGTTTCGTTCGGTGTCCGCGTGTGATTAACCGAAGCGCACGCAATACACCGGCGGCAAGTGCGCCGATATCTGTTGCCAGTGCTCGCCGCCATCGGCGGACGTCCATAACCCGCCGGTCGTCGACGCCATCGCGAGGCGCGTGCCGGAATCGTCCACCGCGAGCCCGTGCCGGTACACGAGGTCGTACGCGGGCGCGGCCGGCAACCCGTTCGACAGGCTCTCGAAATTGCGGCCGCCGTCGCGCGTGCGCGTGACGACGAACCGGCCGTTCACCGGAATCCGGCACGCGTCCTTCACGGCCGGCACGAACCACGCGGTATCCGGTTCGTGCGGATGCACGGCCACCGCGAAACCGAAGCTCGACGGCTCGGCTTCGATGCGCCGCCAGTGTTCACCGCTATCCGTCGAGCGGAAGATCGCGCAGTGATGCTGCGTCCATAGCACGTCCGGGTTGGCCGCGCACTGCACGACGCGGTGCGGGTCCTGCATGTTCGGCTCGCCGCGCCGCTCGGGCGGCATGTAGTCGGCCTCCATGCCTTCCGCGGTCACGCGCCACGTCGCGCCGCCGTCCGTGGTCTGCCAGACGCCGCCGCACGAGATGCCGACGGTGACGTGCCGGCTGTCGCGCGGATCGACCATCACCGAATGGATGCCCGGCGCGTCGTACCCGCCGCCGCCCCATTCGGCGCGTTCGGGGCGATCCCACAGCGCGCGGTTGAGTACCCACGAATCGCCGTGATCGTCGGAGCGGAACAGGCCGCCGGGAATCGTGCCGGCCCACAGCACGCCCGGTTTGTCCGCGCCGCCGGTTTCGAGCGACCAGATTTGCTGAAGGGTCCACGGCGGCTGCGGCGATCCGGCAGGCGCGTCGGCGGTGTCGCCGCTGCCTGCGTGCGTGTCGGCGCGGGTGGCCGACGCGTCGGCGGGCTGGGGCGGATAAACCGGGACTGCGCATTCCTCCCAGTCGGTGGCGCCGGCGCGCAGGCGATGCAGCTTCACGCCGAAATGGCCGAGATTGAGTGCCGCATACAGCGTGCCGTCGCGCGGGTCGGCGAGCGCCATGCTGACGGGCTCGCCGATGAAATGCGGTTCGCCGGGCGTCCAGCCGCCATGACCGTCGGGTTGCAGGACGAACAGGCCCTTGCGGGTGGCGACGAGCAGTCGATCGTTCATGCGCAATGTCTCCTGATGGTCCGCCTTGGTGCGACGGCGCTTGGTATGGGGAGGTGCTCGGGCATCGGTCCCTTTATCCGCCGGTCAGCGCCTGCACGACATACACGCGGCTGGTGGCCCCGAGCGCATCGGACAGGCGCTGCCGGTCGCGGATCGGCTGGCCGTCGATGAACACCGACAGGTGCTTTCGCAGCGCACCCTGGTCGTCGACGATGTAGCCGCGCAGCCGCGGCTGCTCGCTGAAAATGGTGTCGAATGCCTCGCCGACCGTATGCGCGTCGACGTCGCGCTCGGGCGTTTCGACATGCCGCTGGATCGACGCGGCGAAGAAGAGGTGCGCCATGGCGGTAGCTGGCAGGAGCCGCACGAAGGGACGGCTTGTAGTTTAGGCGATCCGGCGGGTGTCGAAAGGCGGAACGGAGCGGCCGCAAGCGATGGCGTTTGCCATGGCGTCTGCGCGGGCTGGCGGCGGCTAAACCGGAATCGACCGCCCCCTGATCCGGATGCCGAGCCGCACGACCCCGATCACCGCATTCGACAGCCACATGAGCCAGCGCGGCATTCCGCGCCGACGGATATCGAGCAGCAGCACGATCCGCACGGCGTCGCTGTCGTTCCACACCTCGTGCGTGAACGTGTCGTCCCACAGCAGGAAGCGGCCTTCGTCGAGCCGGTATTCGTGTCCGTCGACCTTCAGCACGGCGGCCGGCGTGCCGTCGGCGCGCTTCGGCATCGACAGCACGAGATAACCGCGCAGGATGCCGCGAAACGGCCCGCGATGCGGCGGGATGTGCTTGCCGGGCGCGAGGAACGACAGCGACGCGGACAGCACGTCCGGCGACGCCGCGACGAGCGACGCGACGGTCGGGCAGCGCGACAGGTTGCGCGGAAACGGCTGGCCGTACGCCTGCATGATGAACATGCGCCAGTCGCGTGCATCGTTGGCCGAGATGTCGTACTGCTCGCGCATGATTTCGTGAAAACGCGGGATGCGCGGCATGTCGCGTGCTACCTCCAGCGCCTCCGTGCGGATCGCGGGCCACGCGCGCACGAAACGCTCGGCATCCGGGAATGCGGACGCGTCGAGCACCGCACCACTGTCGATATGGCGGTCGTACAGCGTGCGCAGCAGGGCGGCTGCATGGTCGTAAGCGGCGGACATGTCGATCGATGGGCGGCCCGGATGAAGTGGGGGTCAGTCTGCCCGAAGCACGGCGGGCATTGCGTTACGTCACGTTACGCCGGCTGACGAATGAATGACAGTTCGATGAACGTTCGGCAGGCGCGCATGGAAAGGCGGGAATAAACCCGGCCCCTCCGTCGTCATACGGGTGTAGCACGTCGTCTCGTTGACTGATGAAGGAGTGGAACATGAACACGCACTGGCTGGTAGCCGCCACGGTGGCGGCGATGTCTCTCGCAGGTGTCGCGACGCAAGCGTCGGCACAGGCGCTCACGCGCGAACAGGTCCGGCAGGAACTGATCGATGCACAAAACAACGGGCTGCGCTTCGTGACCGATACGTCGTATCCGGACGTGAGCCCGCTGTTCCAGCAGCAGGCCGAGCGGATGCCGCAGCGGCAGGCCAGCACGGCGGTCGGCAGCGATCCGGCCGTGTCGTCCGACGCGGGCAAGCCGGCTTCGATGTCGCCGCGTCGAGGCGCCGCCGCATGCGTCGGCCCCGCGAGCTTCTGCACGGTCTATTTCGGAAGCTGAGCCGCGGGCCTGCATTCTCAGGTCACGCAAATCCCGTGGTTGATCGATACGTCACATTGAAGGAGTTCATGATGAAAATATATATCGCAGTACTGACGATGATCGCTGCGATCGTCGGTCAGTCGGCATTCGCACAATCGGCCGCACCGTTGACGCGTGCGCAGGTTCGCGACGAACTGATGCGCCTCGAAGCGGCCGGGTACGACCCGGCGAAGGGCGATGACGGCGAGTATCCGGCCGATATCCAGGCCGCGGAAGCGAAGCTCGCCGAGCAGGATCGCGCGCGAATGGCGGCGTCGGCGACGCGGGCGGCCGAGCCCGGCATGCCGGCGCAGGTCGGCAACTAGGTGCCGTTATGTACCCGTGTTGCGCGCGACCGTCGGCATCGCGGCAGAGCGAGGCACGCGCGCGGCGTGTCGCGCGGAGACGAATCGTGTGGAGCGGTGGTGCGGTGTTGTCCCGGCGTCGATGCGCACTTCAGGCAGGTGGCCGGGACGCAACGCGCGTCGTTGCGCGTCGGGGAATCGGTCGGGCCACGTTCGGCCGGGCCACATTCGGCCGGGCCGCGTCGACGCGGCCCGATCCGGTTCAAATCAGCGCTGTTCGTCCGCGATATGGCTGCGGATCACGTCCACGAACGACGTGTCGCCCTTCAGCCCGAGCGCTTCCGCGCGCGACGTATCCCAGCGGCCCGGCCAACTGCCGACGATCTTCTCGACGCGTTCGTCGGGCGCGTGACGGATCAGCTTCACGACCTCGTCGCCCGCGACTTCGCGCAGCGCCGCGATCATCTCGTCGACAGACACCGACAGCCCCGGCAGGTTGATCACGCGCTTGTTGCCGAGCTTCGCGCCGTCGATCTCGCACCCGGCGACGAGCGCGTCGATCGCGCCGCGCGGCGACAGCAGCCACAGCCGCGTCGAGCCAGGCACCGGGCACACGCTTTCCTCGCCGTTCAGCGGCTCGCGGATGATGCCGCTCGCGAACGACGACGCGGCCGCGTTCGGGCGGCCGGGCCGTACGCTGATGGTCGGCAGCCGCAGCACACGGCCGTCGACGAAGCCGCGCCGCGCGTAGTCGCACAGCAGCAGTTCGGCGATCGCCTTCTCGGCGCCGTACGACGACTGCGGGTTGAGCGCGGTGTCGTCCTGCACGACGTCGGGCAGCGCGCCGCCGTACACCGCGACGGAGCTCGTGAACACGACGCGCGGCTGGTGGCCGCGCGCGCGGCACACTTCGAGCAGGGTGCGCGATGCATCGAGGTTGATCCGCATGCCGAGATCGAAATCGGCTTCGGCCTGCCCGCTGACGATCGCCGCGAGGTGGAAGATCGCGCCCGTCTGCGTGTCGATCGCACTGTCGAGCACCGCGCGATCGGCGATGTCGCCGACGATCGACGTCACGCGCGTATCGCCGAAATCGCTGCCCTTGACGACGTCGAGCAGCACCAGCTCGTCGATCTTCTCGATACGGCCGTCCGGGCCGGTCAGTTCGCCGCGCTCGAGCAGCTTGCGCGCGAGACGCTGGCCGAGAAAGCCGGCGCCGCCGGTGATCAGTACTTTCATGTTGTTGACCCTCTGGGAAATAAGGGAGTTACAGGTATGTCTTGAGCCAGCCGAGGCCTTCCGACGTACCGGCCTTCGGTCGGTATTCGCAGCCGATCCAGCCGTCGTAGCCGAGCGCGTCGATCAGCGCGAACAGGTACGGGTAGTTGAGTTCGCCGACATCCGGCTCGTGGCGTTCCGGCACGCCCGCGATCTGGATATGGCCGATGCCCGCGAAATCGCGCTTGAGCTTCATCGCGAGATCGCCTTCGACGATCTGGCAGTGGTAGCAGTCGAACTGCACCTTCAGGTTCGGCGCGCCGACTTCCGCGCGGATCGCCTGCGCGTCGTCCTGACGGCTCAGGAAGTAGCCGGGCATGTCGCGCTGGTTGATCGGCTCGATCAGGATCGTGATGCCGTGCGCGGCGGCCGCCTGCGCCGCATGACGCAGGTTCGCCAGATACGTGTCGCGATGGCGCGCGCGATCGGCGCCCGGCGGCACCATGCCGGCCATCACGTGCAGCTTCTTGTTGCCGATCACGCGCGCATAGTCGAGCGCCTGGTCGATGCCGCGGCGGAACTCGTCCTCGCGGCCCGGCAGCGATGCGATGCCGCGTTCGCCCGCGGCCCAGTCGCCCGGCGGCGCGTTGAACAGCGCCTGTTCGAGGCCGTGCGCGTCGAGGCGCGCGCGGATGTCCTCGGCGCCGAAGTCGTACGGGAACAGGTACTCGACGGCCTTGAAGCCGTCACAGGCGGCAGCGGCGAAGCGTTCGAGAAACGCATGCTCGGTGTACATCATCGAGAGGTTGGCGGCGAAGCGTGGCATGGCAGCGGGTCCTGTGCATGAATGGGGCGGGGCGCCGTGCGCCCCCCGTCGAATGATGAGTCGTCCAGCGGCGAATCAGCGGTTCACGAGTTTGGCGGGCGTGAGCCACACGGCGATCGCGCCGATCACGAGCATTGCCGCGAGCACGTACATGCCGGACGCGGTGCTGTGCGTGGCGTCCTTCAGGTAGCCGATCACGTACGGGCTCGCGAAACCGGCGAGGTTGCCGACCGAGTTGATGATCGCGATTCCGGCCGCGGCCGCGGAGCCAGCGAGGAACGCGGTCGGCAGCGACCAGAACAGCGGCGCGCAGGTCAGCACGCCGCCTGCCGCGAGCGACAGGAACACGATCGACACCGCCGTATTGTGCGAGTACGACGCGGCGACCGCAAACCCGATCGCGCCCATCAGCGCCGGCACGATCAGGTGCCAGCGGCGTTCGCGCCGCTTGTCCGCGCTGTGGCCGAACAGGTTCATCACGACGATCGCGACGACGAACGGAATCGCCGACAGCAGGCCGATCTGCAGCGTATCGGTGATGCCGGTCGATTTGACGAGCGTCGGCATCCAGAACGTGAGGCCGTACTGGCCGGTGACGAACGCGAAGTAGATCAGCGACATCCACCACATGCGCGGGTCGGAGAACACGGCCTTCAGCGAATGGCCATGCTGCTGCTGTTCCTGCGGCTGCGCGGCGATTTCGTCCTCGAGCAGCTGCTTCTCGCGCTCGTCGAGCCACTTCGCGCCGCGGATGCTGTTGTCGAGATACAGGATCGTCGCGATGCCGATGAGCACGGCCGGCACGGCCTCGATCATGAACATCCATTGCCAGCCGTGAAAGCCCGAGCCGCCGTGGAAGCGCTCCATGATCCAGCCCGACAGCGGGTTGCCGAAGATGCCCGACACTGGAATCGCGGACATGAACACCGCGATGATCTTCGCGCGGCGATGCGACGGGAACCAGTACGTGAGGTACAGGATCACGCCCGGATAGAAGCCGGCTTCCGCGAGGCCGAGCAGGAAGCGCAGCACGTAGAACTGCGTCGGCGTCTGCACGAACGCGAACAGCGCGGACAGCAGGCCCCACGTGATCATGATCCGCGCGATCCAGATGCGCGCGCCGATGCGGTGCATCAGCAGGTTGCTTGGCAGTTCGAACAGAAAGTAGCCAAGGAAGAAGATGCCGGCGCCGAGTCCGAACACGGTTTCGCTGAACGCGAGATCCTGCGACATCTGCAGCTTGGCGAAGCCGACGTTCACGCGGTCGAGATACGCGACCACGTAGCAGAGCATCAGGAACGGCACGATGCGCCAGAACACTTTCTTGTAGGTGCGGTCGAGTTCGCCCGATTGGGCGGCCGCGGCGGGCGAGCGGCTTGCGGCCGCGTCGAGAGCAGTCATCGTCGTCTCCAGGACTATGGTGTGCCGGCGGCGCGTACGCCGCCGGATCGTGTGTGTGCTGACGGAAAGGCCCGCGCACACGGCGGGCATGGAAATCGGTATGGACTACTGTGCGATCAGGATGCGACGCGTTACCAGCGCGCGCCGAAGGTCTGGCGCAGTTCGTCGAGCGCCGCGTCGGTCAGCGGTTCGGGCTTCGGCTGCGTCATCAGCCACAGCCGCGCCGTTTCCTCGAGCTCCTCGAGCGCGTACGACGCGTGCGATACCGACGGCCCCCACATCACGGGGCCGAGCCGATCGAGCAGCACGCCGCGCACCCGGTCGGCCAGCGCCGCGACTTCGGCCGCGACGGCCGGGTCGCCGGGGCGGCGGTAACGGATCAGCGGGATGTGGCCGACCTTCATCACGTAGTACGGCGTGATCGGCGGCAGCACGTCGGTGTCGCGCCACACGCCGGCGAGCGTCAACGCGACGAGATGCGTCGAATGCGTGTGGACGACGCCGTTCGCTTCCGCGTTGCGCGCGTAGATGCCGCGATGCAGCGCGAGCGTCTTCGACGGCTTGCCGCCCGATACGGGCTGGCCGTCGGTGCCGACCTTCGCGATGTCGTTCGGGTCGAGCTGGCCGAGGCAGGCGTCGGTCGGCGTGATCAGCCAGCCGTCATGCAGGCGCGCGCTGATGTTGCCGGCGCTGCCGACCGCATGGCCGCGCGCATACAGGCTCGCGCCGACCACGCAGATCTCTTCGCGCAGTTTCGCTTCGTCGCTCATCGTGCGGCTCCGTCCAGCGCGCGCAGCGCCTTGTCGAAAAAGTCCGTGGTGCCGAAGTTGCCGGATTTCAGCGCGAGGCCGAGCGGCTGCACGTCGATGGTGGCCGTGGCCGGCACACCCGGATCGATCTGCGCGCCGATCTGCAGCGACTTCACGTCGAGCGCCTGCACGACTGCGCCGGACGTCTCGCCGCCGGCGACGACGAACTTGCGCACGCCGAGTTCGCGCAGCCCGCGGGCGATTGCCGCGAGCGTGCTTTCGACGAGATGGCCGGCCGCGTCGACGCCGAGCGCCTGCTGCACGGCCTTCACTTCGTCGGGCGTGGCCGTTGCATAGATCAGCACGGGCTGCGGCAGGTGCGAGCGCGCAAACGCGAGCGCCTGCTCGACGACGGGTTCGCCGCGCGACGCCGCGAGCGGATCGATGCGAAAGCTCGGACGCGTCATGCGCCATGCGGCGACCTGCGCGTTGGTGGCCTTCGATGCGCTGCCGGCGAGCACGGCCGACAGGCCGTCGATGCGCGGCAGCGACGCCGCGTTGTCGCGCTCGGGCAATTGCTCCGCGCGGCGGAAATTCGCCGGCAGGCCGAGCGCGATGCCCGAGCCGCCGGTGACGAGCGGCAGGCCCGCGCACGCTTCGCCGAGCACGTAGAGATCGCGGTCCGACAGCGCGTCGGCGATCGCGAAACGGGCGCCTTCCGCGCGCAGCTGGTCGATCCGCGCGCGCACGGCCGCCGCGCCGAGCGCGATCGTGTCGTAGCGGATCAGGCCGACCGGCGACTTCGTCTGCCGTTGCAGCACGCGCACGAGGTTCGCGTCCTTCATCGGCGTGAGCGGATGATTTTCCATCCCCGATTCGTTCAGCAGCACGTCGCCGACGAACAGGTGGCCGCGGTAGATCGTGCGGCCGTTCTCGGGGAACGCCGGGCACGCGATCGTGAAGTCGCCGCCGGCCGCATCGAGCAGCGCGTCGGCCACCGGCCCGATGTTGCCCGCGTCGGTCGAATCGAACGTCGAGCAGTACTTGAAGAAGAACTGGCGGCACCCTTGCGCGCGCAACCATTCATACGCGGCGAGCGATTGCGCGACGGCGTCGGCGGCGGGGATCGTGCGCGACTTCAGCGCGACGACGATCGCGTCGGCGTCGACGATCGTGTCGGCAGCGGCGCCGTCGGCGGGCACGCCGATCGTCTGCACGGTGCGCATGCCGCTCTTGACGAGCATGTTCGCGAGATCGGTCGCGCCGGTGAAATCGTCGGCGATGCAGCCGAGCAGGGGACGGGAAGCGGAAGCGGTCATGGCGGGAACGTCGTTCGAATCAGCGGGCGGGCGGCAGCGTGATGCCGGGGAAAGTCTTGATCACGGCGGAATCGTCCTCGCCGCCGTGGCCGGCGCTCGACGCGCTCATGAACATCTGGTGCGCGGTGGCGGACAGCGGCAACGGGAATTTGCTGCGGCGCGCGGTATCGAGCACGAGGCCGAGATCCTTCACGAAGATGTCGACGGCCGACAACGGCGTGTAGTCGCCGTTCAGGATGTGCGGCACACGGTTCTCGAACATCCACGAATTGCCCGCGCTGTGCGTGATCACGTCGTACAGCGCATCGGCGTCGACGCCCTCGCGCAGGCCGAGCGCCATCGCTTCGGCGGCCGCCGCGATATGCACGCCGGCCAGCAGCTGGTTGATGATCTTCACCTTCGAGCCGATGCCGTGCGCGTCGCCGAGGCGGTACACCTTGCCGGCGATCGCGGCGAGCACGTCCTCGCAGCCCGCATACGCGGCGGCCGGGCCCGACGTCATCATCGTCATCTCGCCGGAGGCCGCACGCGCGGCGCCGCCCGACACCGGCGCGTCGAGCATCTGCAGGCCCGCGGCCTCGATGCGTGCGCCGAGCGCGACCGCGAATTCGGGTGCGACGGTCGCGCTCGCGATCACGACACCGCCCGGCTGCATCGCCGCGACCGCGCCGTGTTCGCCGAACAGCACCGTTTCCGTTTGCGCGGCATTGACGACGAGCGTGACGACGACGTCGCACTGCGCGCCGAGTTCGGCTGGCGTCGCGCACGCGATGCCGCCTTCGGCGGCGAACGCCTGCAGCACGGTGTCGCGCACGTCGCATGCGTGCACGCGCAGGCCGGCGCGCAGCAGCGAGCGTGCGACGCCGAGGCCCATCGCGCCGAGGCCGATGACTCCAACATTTCGTGACATGGTCAACCTTGATCGATTCGAGAGAGGTTCTGGACAACGGCGGCGGGCGCCGCCGGCTTCAGCAGATGCCGGCTTCCGCGAGACGGCGGGCGGCGTTGTACATATGCGTGCGCGCCGCGTTGCGCGCGGCCATCGGGTCGCGTGCGCGGATCGCGTCGGCGATCGCCGCGTGCTCCTCGCGCACCTGCCGCGAGAAATCCTCGCGCGTCGCTTCGTTGCTGCGCGTGACCTTCACGCCGGCTTCGAGGTACTGGTTCAGGAACTGCAGCGTCTTCAGGAAATACGGGTTGCCGGTGACGGCCGCGATCGTGCGGTGGAACGCGACGTCTTCCGCGACGCCGTCGCGCCCTTCGGCCACCGCTGCGTCGATCTTGCGCAGCGCGTCGTCGATGTCGGCCATGTCGTCGGCGGTGTGGTGCAGCGCGGCCTCGGCCGCGACTTCGGCCTCGATCGCGCGGCGTACCGCGAGCAGGTGCGGCAGCGAGCTCGCCTCGACGGCTTCCGCGTAGTCGATCCGCAGCGGCCGGATCGCACCGTGCTGGTTCACGAATACGCCGCTGCCCTGGCGCGGCTCGACCACCCCCTCGTTCTTCAGCCGCGAGATCGCCTCGCGGATCACGGTGCGGCTCACGCCGAATTCCTGCGCGAGCACGGCTTCGGTCGGCAGCTTGCCGGTAGCCGAGAAGCTGCCCACTTCGATCTGCTTGAGCAGTTGCTGCGCGACATGGTCGCTCATCGCGCGGGCGGGAATTTTCTCGAACATGATGCTCAGGTTTGTAAGGTGATGTGGTCATCATACAAATTTGAGCGAATGACAGCATCCGGAATAACCCTCGTTTACGGAAGTCAACGTCGGCTAAGTGGATTGGAACCGGTTCCAAAAGATTCGAAACCGATGCGAACGTGCGCCGTTCCTGCGGTTGGCCAAGAAAGGGGCGAGTGCCCCGGGGGCGTCAGTCGGCGATGTCCTCGACCGGGTCGGCCGACGCATCGAGCGCCGCATCGACTTCGGCCACGTCGCCGCCGCGCTCGCGATACGTCGCCGGCGGCACGCCGAACTGCTTGCGGAATTCGCGCCCGAGGTGCGACGCATCGGCGAATCCGCAACTCGACGCGATATCGGCGACCGTGCGGTCCGAACTCGTCAGCAGCCAGGCGGCCGTGCGCAGCCGCACCTGTTTCGCGAAGGCCTGCGGACTCTTGCCGGTTTCCGCCTTGAACAGCCGCTCGAGCTGCCGTGTCGACAGGTCGAGCTTGCACGCCAGTTCCTCGAGCGGCAGCGCACGCCCGACGTGCTGTTCCATCAGAAGAATCGCGCGCTTGACCTTCGGATGCGTCGCCGGCTCGAGGCCCGGCGGATGCGGCTGCGGCGCGTTGCCTTTCTGCATCTCGCCGACCAGCAGGATGCGCAGCGCCTTCTGCACGGTCGCATGATCGAAATGGCGCAGCAGGATCGCGGCGGCGACGTCGATCGACGCGCGGCCGCCCGAGCACGTGATCCGGCGCCGGTCGATCACGAACAGCCGGTCGGCGATCAGCAGGTCGGGATCGGCCGACGGAAAGCGCTCGATGAAATCCCAGTAATGAAACCAGCTCACGCAGGTGCGGTAGCCGTCGAGCACGCCGGCGCGCATCAGCGTGAACACGCCGGTGCAGATGCCGACGACCGTCGCGCCGCCCGTCGCCGCGCGGCGGATGAAGTCGAGCGTTTCAGGGCCGGCCTGCGGCCCCGAATGCAGCAGTCCGCCGACCACCACCACATAGTCGAACGGCTCGGCCGCGTCGAACGTCTCCCACGGCGTGATCTGGATCCCGCAACTCGCGCGCACCGGTGCGAGCGTCTCGCCGATCACGCTCCACGCGCAACGCACGGGTTTGCTGTAGTCGCCGTCGTCGGCCGACAGCCGCAGCATGTCGACGAAGCCGGAGAAGGCCGTCAGCGTGAAGTTCGGCAGCAGCACGATGCCGAAGCGGATGCGCCGCGGCGCGGGTTCTGCGAGGGGGGAAGCGGGTACGTCGGGGGTCATCGCGGCCAATCTCTTCACGCCGGGCAGGCGGTCTCACTCGTTTCACTCGGTTTGCGGGTTGCGGCGGCCGGAGGCGGCGCGGATGCAGCCAGCGTCGCCGATCGGCCGTGGCCGGACTTGTGGTTTTCCGTCGCGAACCATCGCCAAAACGCACTTTCGGGCCGGCCGGCGCGGCGCTTGGCGGCGCTATCCCACGCCGATGCCGTTTTTGTTCTATCGGCCGATTTTACGCTTTGATGTACTGGGGCCCAACGACATTTCACGCATGCAACCCAAAGGAAGCCAGATGAACGTCAGCGCGTTCGACCTGTTCAAGATCGGCATCGGCCCGTCCAGTTCGCATACGGTCGGCCCGATGATCGCCGCGTGCCGCTTCGCGTCGCACGTGGAGGACGCGAACCTGCTCGGCTTCGTGCGCCGCGTGCGGGTCGAGCTGTACGGCTCGCTCGGCGCGACCGGCAAGGGCCACGGCACCGACAAGGCGGTGCTGCTCGGCCTCGAGGGCCACCTGCCCGACACGATCGATCCGGACCTGATCGAGCCGCGGCTCGCCGCGATCCGCGCGGAGAAGTCGCTGTCGCTGCTCGGCAAGCAGACGGTGCGCTTCGACGAAAAGGAACACATCGGCTTCTATCGCAAGCTGATGAGCGGCACGAGCATCGTGCATCCGAACGGGATGCGCTTCCAGGCATTCGACGAACACGGCCAGTTGCTCGTCGAGAAAGAGTATTACTCGGTCGGCGGCGGCTTCGTCGTGAACCGCGACGGCGATCGCGTGAACGGCGTGCGTGCGGCGGTCGAGGTGCCGTATCCGTTCCGTACCGGCGACGACCTGATGCGCCAGTGCCGCGAACACGGGCTGTCGATCGCCGAACTGATGCTGCGCAACGAATGCGCGCTGCGTCCCGCCGACGAAGTGCGCGCCGGGCTGCTCGCGATCTGGCGCACGATGGCCGCCTGCGTCGAGCGCGGCTGCAAGGTCGAGGGCGACCTGCCGGGGCCGATGCGCGTGAAGCGCCGCGCGGCCGAGCTGAACGGCCGCCTGCGTTCGCGTTCGGAAGAGTCGCTGCGCGACCCGCTGTCGATGCTCGACTGGGTCAACCTGTATGCGATGGCCGTCAACGAAGAGAACGCGGCCGGCGGCCGGGTCGTCACCGCGCCCACCAACGGCGCGGCCGGCGTGATCCCCGCGGTGCTGCACTACTACGTGAAGTTCGTGCCGGGCTCGAATGAAGCCGGCATCGTCGAATTCCTGCTGACGGCCGCGGCGATCGGGATCATCTACAAGGAAACCGCGTCGATCTCCGGCGCGGAAGTCGGCTGCCAGGGCGAAGTGGGCGTCGCGTGCTCGATGGCCGCCGCCGCGCTCGCCGCCGTGATGGGCGGCACGCCGGACCAGGTCGAGAACGCGGCCGAGATCGGCATGGAACACAACCTCGGGATGACCTGCGACCCGGTCGGCGGGCTCGTGCAGATCCCGTGCATCGAGCGCAACGCGATGGGCGCGATCAAGGCGCTGAACGCGTCGCGCATGGCGCTCAAGGGCAACGGCCAGCACTACGTATCGCTCGATTCCGTGATCAAGACGATGCGCGAAACCGGCGCCGACATGAAGACGAAATACAAGGAAACGTCGCGCGGCGGCCTCGCCGTGAACGTCATCGAATGCTAACGAAGGATCCAAACATGAGCCGCTACTCGATATTCAGCCTGTTCCGCAACGGCCTCTCGTATCACGAGAACTGGGAAAAGCAGTGGAAGAGCCCGGAGCCGAAGAAGGAATACGACGTCGTGATCGTCGGCGGCGGCGGCCACGGCCTCGCGACCGCGTACTACCTCGCGAAGGAGCACGGGATCACGAACGTCGCGATCCTCGAGAAAGGCTGGATCGGCGGCGGCAATACCGCGCGCAACACGACGATCGTGCGCTCGAACTATCTGTGGGACGAATCGGCCGCGCTGTACGAGAAGGCGATGAAGCTGTGGGAAGGGCTGTCGCAGGACCTGAACTACAACGTGATGTTCAGCCAGCGCGGCGTGATGAACCTGGCCCACACGCTGCAGGACGTGCGCGACACCGAGCGCCGCGTGAACGCGAACCGGCTGAACGGTGTCGATGCCGAATTCCTGACGCCCGCACAGATCAAGGAAATCGAGCCGACGATCAACCTGAATAGCCGCTACCCGGTGCTCGGCGCATCGATCCAGCGCCGTGCGGGTGTCGCGCGTCACGACGCGGTGGCCTGGGGCTTCGCACGCGGCGCGGATCGCGCCGGCGTGGACATCATCCAGAACTGCCAGGTCACGGGCATTCGCCGCGAAGGCGGCGCGGTGGTCGGCGTCGATACGGTGAAGGGCTTCATCAAGGCGAAGAAGGTTGCGGTAGTGGCCGCCGGCAACACGACGACGCTCGCCGACATGGCCGGTGTGCGTCTGCCGATCGAAAGCCACCCGCTGCAGGCGCTGGTGTCCGAGCCGATCAAGCCGGTGGTGAACTCGGTGATCATGTCGAACGCGGTGCACGCGTACATCAGCCAGTCCGACAAGGGCGACCTCGTGATCGGCGCCGGTATCGACCAGTACACGGGCTTCGGCCAGCGCGGCAGCTTCCACATCATCGAGAGCACGCTGCAGGCGATCGTCGAGATGTTCCCGGTGTTCTCGCGCGTGCGGATGAACCGCCAGTGGGGCGGCATCGTCGACGTGTCGCCGGACGCATGCCCGATCATCACCAAGACCGACGTGAAGGGCCTCTATTTCAACTGCGGCTGGGGCACCGGCGGCTTCAAGGCGACGCCCGGCTCGGGCTGGGTGTTCGCGCACACGATCGCCCGCGACGAACCGCATCCGCTGAACGCACCGTTCGCGCTCGACCGCTTCTACACGGGCCACCTGATCGACGAGCACGGCGCCGCCGCCGTCGCGCACTAACCCAGTCACCATTGGAGAAAGAAACATGTTGCTGATCGAATGTCCGTGGTGCGGGCCGCGCGCCGAATCCGAGTTCACGTGCGGCGGTGAAGCCGACATCGTGCGCCCGGTGGCGAACGAAACCATGACCGACCGCGAATGGGGCGAATACGTGTTCATGCGCGAGAACAAGCGCGGGCTGCACAAGGAGCAATGGCTGCACACGCAGGGCTGCCGCCGCTGGTTCAAGGTGACGCGCGACACGGTCACCTACGATATCAAGGGCTACGAAAAGTTCGGCGGGGCTGCCATCAGTGGCGCCGCTGCCGGCAACGCACACGAAGAGGGCACGAGCAAATGAGCCAGAAAGACCGCCTCGGCACCGGTGGCCGCATCAATCGCGCGATTCCGCTGACGTTCACGTTCAACGGCCGCACGTACCAGGGCTTCCAGGGCGACACGCTCGCGTCCGCGCTGCTCGCGAACGGCGTGCATTTCGTCGCGCGCAGCTTCAAGTATCACCGCCCGCGCGGGATCGTCACGGCGGACGTGGCCGAACCGAATGCCGTCGTGCAGCTCGAAACCGGCCCGTACACGGTGCCGAACGCGCGCGCGACCGAGATCGAGCTGTACCAGGGCCTCGTCGCGACGAGCGTGAACGCCGAGCCGACGCTCGAGAACGACAAGTACGCGATCAACCAGAAGTTCTCGCGCTTCATGCCGGCCGGGTTCTACTACAAGACCTTCATGTGGCCGCGCAACATGTGGCCGAAGTACGAAGAGAAGATCCGTGAAGCGGCCGGCCTTGGCAAGGCGCCCGAAGTGCTCGACGCCGATCGCTACGACAAGTGCTACGCGCACTGCGACGTGCTCGTGGTCGGCGGTGGCCCGTCGGGCCTCGCCGCCGCGCATGCGGCCGCCACGGCCGGCGCGCGCGTGATCCTCGTCGACGACCAGCGCGAACTCGGCGGCAGCCTGCTGTCGTGCCGCGCGGAGATCGACGCGAAGCCCGCGCTGCAATGGGTCGAGAAGATCGAGGCCGAACTGCGCAAGCTGCCCGACGTGACGATCCTGTCGCGCAGCACCGCGTTCGGCTATCAGGACCACAACCTCGTGACGGTCACGCAGCGCCTGACCGATCACCTGCCGGTATCGATGCGCAAGGGCACGCGCGAGTTGCTGTGGAAGGTCCGCGCGAAGCGCGTGATCCTCGCGACCGGCGCGCACGAGCGGCCGATCGTGTTCGGCAACAACGACCTGCCGGGCGTGATGCTGGCGGGCGCGGTGTCCACCTACGTGCATCGCTTCGGCGTGCTGCCGGGCCGCAACGTGGTCGTGTTCACGAACAACGATCGTGCATACCAGACCGCGCTGGACCTGAAGGCGTGCGGCGCGAAGGTGACGGTCGTCGATTCGCGCGCATCGTCGAACGGCGCGCTGCCGGCCGCAGCCAAGCGGCAGGGCGTGACGGTGATGAGCGGTGCGGTCGTCACGGCCGCTTCGGGCAAGTGGCGCGTATCGTCGGTCGACGTCGCGTCCTACTCGAACGGCCAGACCGGCGGCAAGCTGCAGACGCTGCCGTGCGACCTCGTCGCGATGTCGGGCGGCTTCAGCCCGGTGTTGCACCTGTTCGCGCAATCGGGCGGCAAGGCGTGCTGGAACGACGAGAAGGCGTGTTTCCTGCCGGGCAAGCCGGTGCAGGCGGAAGCGAGCATCGGTGCGGCGGCCGGCGAATTCGGGCTGGCTCGTGCGCTGCGGCTCGCGGTCGATGCGGGCGTGGAAGCGGCGAAGGCCGCGGGCTTCACGGCCGCGCAACGTCCGGCCGCACCGCAGGTCGCCGAAGCCGTCGAGGGCGCGCTGCAACCGTTGTGGCTCGTCGGGAGCCGCGAGGCAGCCGCGCGCGGACCGAAGCAGTTCGTCGATTTCCAGAACGACGTCGCGGCGGCCGACATCCTGCTCGCCGCGCGTGAAGGCTTCGAGTCGGTCGAGCACGTGAAGCGCTACACGGCGATGGGTTTCGGCACCGACCAGGGCAAGCTCGGCAACATCAACGGGATGGCGATCCTCGCGGGTGCGCTCGGCAAGACGATTCCGGAAACGGGCACGACGACGTTCCGCCCGAACTACACGCCCGTGTCGTTCGGCACGTTCGCGGGCCGCGAGACCGGCGATTTCCTCGACCCGATCCGCAAGACGGCCGTGCACGAATGGCACGTCGAGCACGGCGCGATGTTCGAGGACGTCGGCAACTGGAAGCGCCCGTGGTACTTCCCGAAGAACGGCGAGGATCTGCATGCGGCCGTGAAGCGCGAATGCCTCGCGGTGCGCAACGGCGTCGGCATTCTCGACGCGTCGACGCTCGGCAAGATCGACATCCAGGGCCCGGACGCGGTGAAGCTGCTGAACTGGATGTACACGAACCCATGGAACAAGCTCGAAGTGGGCAAGTGCCGCTACGGGCTGATGCTCGACGAAAACGGGATGGTGTTCGACGACGGCGTGACCGTGCGCCTCGCCGACCAGCATTTCATGATGACGACCACCACCGGCGGCGCGGCGCGCGTGCTGACGTGGCTCGAGCGCTGGCTGCAGACCGAATGGCCCGACATGAAGGTGCGGCTCGCGTCCGTCACCGATCACTGGGCGACGTTCGCGGTGGTCGGCCCGAAGAGCCGCAAGGTCGTGCAGAAGGTGTGCCAGGACATCGACTTCGGCAATGAAGCGTTCCCGTTCATGAGCTACCGCAACGGCACGGTTGCCGGCGCGAAGGCGCGCGTGATGCGGATCAGTTTCTCGGGCGAGCTGGCCTACGAAGTGAACGTGCCGGCGAACGCGGGCCGCGCGGTGTGGGAAGCGCTGATGGCGGCCGGTGCCGAGTTCGACATCACGCCGTACGGCACCGAGACGATGCACGTGCTGCGCGCGGAGAAGGGCTACATCATCGTCGGCCAGGACACCGACGGCTCGATCACGCCGTTCGATCTCGGGATGGGCGGCGTCGTCGCGAAGTCGAAGGACTTCCTCGGCAAGCGTTCGCTGTCGCGTTCGGATACCGCGAAGGAAGGCCGCAAGCAGTTCGTCGGCCTGCTGACCGAAGACGAACAGTTCGTGCTGCCGGAAGGCGCGCAGATCATCGCGAAGGACACGCAGGTGTCGGCGGTCGATCCGACGCCGATGATCGGCCACGTGACGTCGAGCTACTACAGCCCGATCCTGAAGCGCTCGATCGCGCTCGCGGTGGTGAAGGGCGGCCTGAACAAGATGGGCGAGAGCGTCGTGATTCCGCTGGCCAACGGCCGGCGCATCACCGCGAAGATCTCCAGCCCGGTTTTCTACGATACCGAAGGGGTGCGTCAGCATGTGGAATGAAACGAGAAACCAGACGCAGGTGGCGGGTGCGGGCGGCGTGACGCTTGAATCGCCGTTCGTCGGCGCGGCCGACGTGCTGAAGGCGCACCAGGCGCGCGCGTCGAAGAAGTTCACGCTGCGCGAGCGGCCGTTCCTCGATCTCGTCAACGTGCGCGGCGAGTTGAGCGATCCGGCCTTCGTCGCCGCGTTCGAGCGCGTGGTCGGCTGCCTGCCGCCCGCGGCGCCGAACACGGTGGCGCGTGGTGCCGAATACGACGTGCTGTGGCTCGGCCCCGACGAATGGCTCGTGCGGTCGAACGGGCCGGTCCAGGCCGGCGTGCTCGAGGCGAAGCTGGCCGAGGCCGTGCAGGGCTCGTATG
>NZ_JACFYV010000134.1:0-18491 GCF_016759955.1 Burkholderia sp. KCJ3K979 | reverse complement strand
GAATCTCGTCCGCGGCATGCTGGCGCGGCGCATGCCGGCGCGCGGGGTCGGCCACCGGCACCGCGCTCATCAGCTTCTTCGTGTACGGATGCTGCGGCGCCTCGAACACCGCGCGGCGCGGGCCGATCTCGACGATCTGACCGAGATACATCACCGCGACGCGATGGCTGATGCGCTCGACGACGGCCATGTCGTGCGAGATGAACAGGTACGCGACGCCGAGCTCGCGCTGCAGGTCGAGCATCAGGTTGACGATCTGCGCCTGCACCGACACGTCGAGCGCCGACACCGATTCGTCGGCGATCACGACCTTCGGGTTCAGCGCGAGCGCACGCGCGATCGCGATCCGCTGGCGCTGGCCGCCCGAGAATTCGTGCGGATAGCGGCGCGCGGCCTCCGGCGGCAGGCCGACCTTGTCGAGCAGCCAGTCGACGCGCGCCTGCGCCTCGCTGCCGCTCGCGACGCCGTGCACGAGCAGCGGCTCCATGATCGAGAAGCCGACGGTCAGGCGCGGGTTCAGCGACGCGAACGGGTCCTGGAAGATGAACTGGATGTTGCGGCGCAACGCCTGCAGGTCCGAACCCTTCAGCGCGCTGATGTCGCGGCCGTCGAATTCGATCGAGCCGCTTTGCGATTCGACGAGACGCAACAGCGAACGGCCGGTGGTCGACTTGCCGCAGCCCGATTCGCCGACGAGCGCGAGCGTCTCGCCCGCGCGCAGCTCGAAGCTCACGCGTTCGACCGCATGCACGTACTGCGACACGCGGCCGAACACGCCGCTCTTCACCGGAAAGCGCGTGACGAGATCGCGCACGCGCAGGATCGGCGGCGCGGCGTGATCGACGGGCGGCTGCGCGTCGTTCGCGGCGGACGTCGTGGTCGGCGCCGCGGCCGTCGCGCGCGTGCCGTCCACCTTCAGCAGCGGGAATTTCTCGGGCGCGTCGGTGCCCTGCATCGAGCCGAGCCGCGGCACGGCCGCGAGCAGCGCCCGCGTGTAGCGATGCGCGGGCGTCGCGAAGATGCGGTCCGACTCGCCCTCCTCGACCTTCTCGCCGCGATACATCACGAGCACGCGATCGGCCACTTCGGCCACCACGCCCATGTCGTGCGTGATGAAGATCACGCCCATGTTCATTTCGTCCTGCAGCCCGCGCACCAGTTGCAGGATCTGCGCCTGGATCGTCACGTCGAGCGCGGTCGTCGGCTCGTCGGCGATCAGCAGCGCGGGCCGGCACGACAGCGCCATCGCGATCATCACGCGCTGCCGCATCCCGCCCGACAGCTGGTGCGGATAGCGCGCGAACACGCGGCGCGCTTCGGGGATGCGCACGAGATCGAGCAGCCGCAGCGCTTCCGCGCGGGCTTCGGCCGCGCCCTTCGACTGGTGCAGCGCGATCGCCTCGCTGATCTGGTCGCCGACGGTGAACACCGGGTTCAGCGACGTCATCGGCTCCTGGAAGATCATCGCGATGTCCGCGCCGCGGATGCCGCGCATCGTCGCGGCGCTCGCCCGCGCGAGATCGACCAGCGCGCCGCCACGGCGCCGGAACGCGATCCGGCCGCTCGTGATCTCGCCGCCGCCGTGCTCGACCAGCCGCATCAGCGCGAGCGACGTGACCGACTTGCCCGAGCCCGATTCGCCGACGATCGCGAGCGTCTCGCCGCGATCGACGTGAAACGACACGTTGCGCACCGCGTCGAACGTCGCGCCTTCGCGGCGGAACGTGACCGACAGGTCGTCGACGGCCACCACGCGCTGCTCGGGCAGCGCCAGGGGCGACGGGTTACGGCTCGAAGTCATGGCGTATCTCCTCGTGCGATCCGGATCAGGCCGCGTCGTCGCGGTAGATGCCGACGACCGGCGCTTCACCGACGCGTGCGTAGCCGCGATACATCCCTTCGGTGTTGAACGGCATCGCGACGTTGCCGTGCGCGTCGACCGCGATGATCCCGCCGCGGCCCGCGAGGCGCGGCAGCTTGTTCATCACGACGTCGTGCGCGGCGTCGGCGAGCGACGCGCCGCGATACGCGATCTGCGCGGCCACGTCATGCGCGGTCGCGAGCCGGATGAACATCTCGCCGGTGCCTGTCGCGGAGACCGCGCAGGTCGCGTCGTCCGCATAGCAGCCGGCGCCGATGATCGGCGAATCGCCGACGCGCCCCGGCTGCTTGTTCGTGATGCCGCCCGTCGACGTCGCCGCCGCGATGTGGCCGTTCAGGTCGCACGCGACCGCGCCGACCGTGCCGTGCTTGCGGTCCGGATCGAGCGGCTCGGCGGGTTGTGCGGCAGCGCCGAATGCGAAGCTGGCCGCGTCGTGGTCGAGCATCATGCCGGCCGCCGCGCGCGCCTTCACCCACTGCGCATGCCGCGATTCGGTGTCAAAATAGCCGGGTTCCGCCAGTTCGAGCCCCTGCGCGGCCGCGAACGCATCGGCGCCCGCGCCGGCGAACAGCACGTGCTCGCTCGCCTCCATCACGCGCCGCGCGGCGAGCACCGGGTTGCGCACGCGCGTCGCGCAGCAGATCGCGCCGGCGCCGAGCGTCGCGCCGTCCATGACCGCCGCATCGAGTTCGTGCTTGCCTTCGGCCGTATAGACGGCGCCGCGCCCGGCGTTGAACAGCGGGCAATCCTCGAGCATCCGCACCGCGACGGTGACGGCGTCGAGCGCGCTGCCGCCCTCGGCCAGCACCTGTTGCGCGGCCTGCAGGATCGCGGTGAGTTCGGCGCGGTACCGACGTTCGGTGTCGGTATCCATCGCTTCGCGCAGGATCGTGCCTGCGCCGCCGTGAATCGCGACGATCGCGGATGAAGTCATGATTTTTTCGGACGTGGGGAAGAAGGGTTGGCGGCCGGCAGTGCCGCTTGCGGCTGCACGAGCCACGGCAGCAGGAATTCGGTCATCTCGGCCGCGGATTTCGCGGACCGGTGGGTGCGCAGCGCGACCGCATCGATCAGCGCCTCGATCATCGTCAGCACCGCGGCTTCCGACGTGGCCGCGAAACGCCGTTCGGCCTTGACGTACAGGTTCAGCGACGCGATCGGCGCGAGCGGCGATTGCGGGCCGTCGGTGATGCCGAGCACGCGCGCGCCGCGCGCCGCCGCGCGGCGGGCCAGTTCGATCGTGTCCTTCACGTAGCGCGGACACGCGAGCGCGATCACGAGATCGCGCGAGTCGGCCGTATACAGGCGCCGCGCCGCATGCGACGGGCCGCCCAGCAGCGCGAGTGATTGCACGTTGTCGTGGCACACCGACAGCCCGTGCTCCATCAGCCCGGCGAGAAATGCGCTCGACCCGGCGCCGAGAATCAGCACGCGCCGTGCGCCGACGATCGCCTCGACCGCCGCCTCGACGTCGGCCGCATCCAGTTGCGCACGCGTGTTCTCGATGTTGGCGGCAGCCTGGTCGAACACCGCGTCGATCCATGCGGCGCCGCGTACGCCGGACTCCTGCTCCTGCGCGGAACGCAGCCGTTCGACCGGTCCGAGCGTGGCCTCGAAGCCGCGCACGAGCGCCGCGCGCATCGCCGGATAGCCGTCGAAACCGAGTGCCTTCGCGAAGCGGTTCGCGGTCGCGATCGACGCATTCACCGCCTGCGCGAGCTCGTCGATCCGCATCGTCGCCGCGCGAAACGGGTTCGCGAGCACGAATTCGCCCATGCGCCGGTGAATCGGCGTCATCAACGGCATCGTCGACGCGATCCGCTCGGCGATCGCGGGTTCGTCGTGACTGACATCGGGCGGAACGAGAGGCGTCATGCGAAGGGTTGTTGCAAGGTTTGATGAAAATGAATTTACACAATCCGATTCCCGAAAAGAAATAAATTTTCATCAGGGTTGTCACGCCCCATCCGGCGCGCGTCGCCCTCCGGACGATCATCCGGCCCCGTCGCACGGGTCTTTGACGGGCGGCCGTCCTGCGCCGCCGCGCGAGCGATTGCCTCCGCTCATCGGGAAAACCCCGAGTACGTTCGTTCGAATGCAGATTCACGTTGACCGGATTCGCATTCGAACATAGGATGTTCGAAAATGATCAGTCGTCAGATAACATTTCAGTTCGATGACGACGAAATGTTCGCTCGAACACCGTGATTTCGATATAACCCGGTAAAACCGACGCATATCAAGATCGGACATCGTACGAATAAAACGAAACAAGCCGCCCCGAACAGGTGGCCCTCACGGACCGGGCAGGCGCCGCGCGCCCGCCCTCCCTGACAGGAGACAGCAGTGAAGACAGTCAAGGCGTTGCGCTGGTGGATCATCGTGCTCGTGTGTCTCGGCACGATCCTCAACTACCTCGCACGGAATTCCCTCGCGGTGCTCGCGCCCGAGCTCAAGCAAGTGTTCGCGATCTCGACGCAGCAGTACTCGTACATCGTCGGCGCGTTCCAGATCGGCTACACGATCATGCAGCCGGTATGCGGGTTCATCGTCGACCTGATCGGGCTGCGGCTCGGGTTCGCGCTGTTCGCGATGCTGTGGTCGGTGGTCGGCGTCGCGCATGGCTTCGCGTCGGGCTGGCTGTCGCTCGGCATCCTGCGCGGCTTGCTGGGCCTGTTCGAGGCCGCCGCGATTCCGTCGGGAATGAAGGCCGTCGCCGAATGGTTTCCCGATCGCGAGAAATCCGTCGCGGTCGGCTACTTCAACGCGGGCACGTCGCTCGGCGCCGCGATCGCGCCGCCGCTCGTCGTGTTCCTGTCGATGCGGTTCGGCTGGCAGGCCGCGTTCATGGCCACCGGCGCGCTCGGGTTCGTGTGGGCCGCCCTCTGGTACACGCAGTACCGGTCGCCGGCCGACCATCCGCGCATCACGCCGCAGGAACGCACGCTGATCCGCGACGGCCAGGCCACGATGCCGCCCGTGTCGAAGCGCCGTATCCGCGACGTCGTCACCGCCCGACGTTTCTGGGCGATCGCGCTGCCGCGCTTCTTCGCGGAACCCGCATGGCAAACTTTCAGCTTCTGGATTCCGCTGTACCTCGCGACCGAGCGCCACATGCCGCTCACGCAGATCGCGGTGTTCGCGTGGATGCCGTTTCTCGCGGCCGACCTGGGCGGCATCGCGGGCGGCTACCTGTCGCCCTACCTCGCGAATCGCTTCAAGCTGCCGCTCGTATGGTCGCGCGTCGCGGGCGTCGCGCTCGGCGCGCTGCTGATGCTTGGGCCGGCGATGATCGGGCTCGCGTCGTCGCCGTACACCGCGATCGCGCTGTTCTGCGTCGGCGGCTTCGCGCACCAGATGATCTCCGCGCTCGTCAACACGCTGTCGGCCGACGTGTTCGACCCCGAGGAGGTCGGCACCGCGAGCGGCTTCGCCGGGATGGCCGCGTGGATCGGCGGCCTCGGCTTCTCGTTGCTGGTCGGCGCGCTCGCCGACAAGATCGGCTACGCGCCGCTGTTCGCGTGCCTCGGCCTGTTCGACATCATCGGCGTCACGCTGCTCGCACTGCTGATCCGCGGCCAGTCGAAGCAGGAACGCCTGCTCGCGCAGCAGGCCTGACCTCCGTTTTCACCAGGAACCGCATTCATGACTTCGCTCCTTCATCCGCCCGTGTTCCGCGTCGCCAGCCACCACGCGAACCGCGTACTGCTCGCGTCCGATACGGGCGCCACCGTCGAAATCTTCGTGCTCGAGGACGACATCGTGCGGGTACGCGTGCTGCCCGACGCGACCGCGCGCACGCCGCGCACGTGGACGATCGCGCCGGGCCTCGACGACGTGCCGCTCGACGGGCGTGACCGCCTCGACCTGGGCGGCTTCGCGCTACCCCACTACGACTTCGCCGAGGACGACGACGCCGTGCGCATCGAAACCGCGCAGATCCGGCTCGCGGTGCGCCGGCAAGGCGGCCACTGCACGTGGTCGCTGCGCGGCGCGGACGGCGCATGGCGCGTCGCGCTCGCCGACCGCGCGACGCAGGCGTACAACTTCGGCTGGTGGGACGATCGCGCGTATCACTACGTCGCCCGCGAGCGCGGCGACCAGGTGTTCGGCCTCGGCGAACGCGCGGGCGAACTCGATCGCACGGGTGCCCGCTTCGAGATGCGCAACATCGACGCGATGGGCTACAGCGCGAAGCACACCGACCCGCTGTACAAGCACATCCCGTTCTACATCACGTGGTCGCCCGATGCGTGCCAGGGCTTCGGGCTGTTCTACGACACGCTGTCCGATTGCGCGTTCGACATGGGCCGCGAGCTCGACAACTACCACGGGCTCTATCGCTATTTCGTCGCCGAGCACGGCGATCTCGACTACTACTTCATCGCGTCGCCCGCTACGCCGCTCGCGGCCGCGCGGCGCTTCACGTGGCTCACCGGGCGCCCCGCGCGCACGCCGAAATGGGGGCTCGGCTATTCGGGCTCGACGATGAGCTACACCGACGCGCCGGACGCGCAGCAGCAGATGAACCAGTTCGTCGAGCAGTGCGACACGCACGACATCCTGTGCGATTCGTTCCACCTGTCGTCGGGTTATACGTCGATCGGCGCGAAGCGCTACGTGTTCAACTGGAACCGCGACAAGTTTCCCGATGCGAAAGGCTTCGTGCAGCATTACCGCGACAACGGCATCCGCCTGTGCGCGAACATCAAGCCGTGCCTGCTGCGCGACCATCCCGCGTTCGACGACGCCGCGCGGCGCGGGCTGCTGATCCGCTCCGCATCGGGCGAGCCCGCATGGGTGCAGTTCTGGGACGAAGTCGGCGCGTACATCGATTTCACGCAGCCGGACGCGTACCGCTGGTGGCGCGAGCAGGTCACGTCGGCGCTGCTGGAATACGGGGTCGAATCGACCTGGAACGACAACAACGAATACGAGATCTGGTCGCCCGACGCGATCGCGCACGGCTTCGGCCAGCCGTTCCCGGCACGCGAGGCGAAGGTGCTGCAGACGATGCTGATGATGCGCGCGTCGCGCGACGCGCAGCGCGCGCATGCGCCGGCGCGGCGGCCGTTCCTCGTGTCGCGCTCCGGCGGCGCGGGCATGCAGCGCTACGTGCAGACGTGGTCGGGCGACAACTGCACGTCGTGGGAAACGCTGCGCTACAACCTGAAGATGGGCCTCGGGCTCGCGCTGTCGGGCGTGTCGAACATCGGCCACGACATCGGCGGCTTCTCGGGCCCCGCGCCGTCGCCCGAATTGCTGCTGCGCTGGGTGCAGTTCGGCATCTTCATGCCGCGCTTCAGCATCCACTCATGGAACGACGACGGCACCGTCAACGAACCGTGGATGTACCCCGAGATCACCGCGCAGATCGCATCGCTGATCAAACAGCGCTACCGGCTGCTGCCGTACCTCTATCACCTGCTGTGGCTGTCCACGACGCGCTACGAGCCCGTGCTGCGGCCGACCCTCGCCGATTTCCCCGGCGATGCGCGCTGCTACGACGCGTGCGACGACATGATGCTCGGCGACGCGCTGCTGGTCGCGCCGGTCGTCGAGCCCGGCCAGACCGAACGCACGGTGTATCTGCCGTCGGGCGCACGCTGGACGTGCTGCGCGAGCGCGCGATCGTTCGACGGCGGCGCGAGCGTGACGCTGCCCGCACCGCTCGACACGCCGGTGATGCTGCTGCGCGAAGGCCGCGTGCTGCCGCTGAACGTCGCGGAACAGCATTTCGGGACGCGCGCCGATACGCGTGGCTTCCTCGTCTCACCGCGGATCGAGGACGGCGTCGCGTACGGCGAATGCGTCGAGGACGATGGCGAGACGGAAGCGTGGCGCGACGGCGAATACGGCCTGTGGCACATCGAGACCGGCCGCGAGGCATCTGGCGTACTCGGCGTGTCGGTCCGCTGGGACGGCCACCCGGCACGTCCGTCCGACCGCGTCGAAATCCTGCTGCCCGCGTCGCTGCAAGGCGCGATTGCCGTGCGCGGCGCGCGTGTCGAGCAGGACGCGCGGGACGGCGCGTGGCGCCGCCTCGTCGTCGCGTTCGATCAATGAACCACTGAACGACTGAACGACTGAAGCCGAAGCCACCCCGATCAGGCGGGCCGTTCGCGCGGCTCGCCGCCTGCCACAGAGGAGGCATTCAGCCTCCCGCCCCCTTGAAAAGATGAAGAGACCTGGAGATCGAGCATGAAAGCATCCATCAACCGTTCTGCAATCCTGATTTTATCGGCCGCGTCGCTCGGCACGACCGCCGCCCATGCGCAGAGCAGCGTCACGCTGTACGGCGTGGTCGACGATTCGCTCGCGTACGTGAACAACCAGCAGGGGCACTCGAACATCTACATGCGCGATGGCAACCTGTATGCGTCGAAGTTCGGGCTGCGCGGCGACGAGGATCTCGGCGGCGGCACGCACGCGATCTTCGACCTGCAGGCCGGTTTCAACCTGAATACGGGCGCGCAGGCCGCCGCCGGCACGCTATTCAATCGCCAGGCCTTCGTCGGCCTGCGCAACGCCAGCTACGGTACGGTCACGGCCGGTCGCCAGTACACGCCCTACTTCCTGTTCGTCGGCCCGTACGCGTCGAGCAGTTGGCTGACCGGCGCCACGGGCGCGCATCCGGGCGACATCGACGGCCTCGACACCACGATCCGCGTGAACAATTCGGTTACCTATACGTCGCCGACCTTCGCGGGGCTGACCGCGAGCGCGATGTACGCATTCGGCGGCATTGCGGGCGCGACCGGCAAGGGCAACACGTTCAGCGCCGCGCTGCGCTACGCGAACGGGCCGATCGGGATCGCGGCCGGCTACCTGCGGATCAACAGCTCGGGCTCGTCCGCGGGCTTCCTGAATCCGGCCACCGCATCGTCGGGCAGCTTCGCGGTGTCCGTGCTGAACCAGGGCTATCTGAGCGCGAAAGCGGTCGAACAGGTGGCGGCGGCCGGCAACTACACGCTCGGCGACCTGACGATGGGGCTCAACTATTCGAACGTGAAGTACCTGCCCGGCAACGGCTCGGCGTTCACCGACACGGCCGTATTCAACACCTACGGCGCGCTTGCCGCATACCGCTTCACGCCGACGTTCTCGGTGGCCGGCGCATTCGCGTACACGCTCGCATCGAAGGCGAACGGTGTCGCGAGCGCGGCCCGCTATCAACAATATTCGCTGAAGGAGTCGTACAGCCTGTCGAAACGCACGACGCTCTACGCGCTGCAGGCGTACACGCATTCGAGCGGGCAGACGCTCGGCGCGCAAGGCGCCGGGCACATCGTCGACGCGGCGCCGATCGTCGGCGATTCGCAGCAGCTCACGCCGTCGACGACGCATGGCCAGTTCGTCGGCATGGCCGGGATCGCCGTCACGTTCTGAACCCGCCTGGCGACGCCTTCCGCGCGCCGCCCGTTGCCCGGACGATGCGCATGCCGCGCGTGCGCCGTCCGGGCGTCCGTCGCTGCGTTTTCCCCGCCCCGCCGGCCCGCCGCGCACACCGCGCGGGTTTTCTCGATCGCCCTGATACCTTACAATTCGTCAGGTTTACCCTTCTGCATACCCCTTCTTGCAGTCCTGACACCGCGGTACACTCGACGCACGCCGTATCAGGGTCCGACGCGCAACGTGCGCGCCGGGCGGCGTCGCGCCTCGTTGCGCCCACAACTGGATGCCCGCCATGCCGGATTCCCGTCCCTCGCCCCGCACGACATTCAAGCCGCAGGTCGTCCTGCCCGCGCTCGCCGTGATCGGCGCGCTACTCGTCGTGTGCGCACTGCACCCGAGCGAAGCCGGCGCACTGTTCTCCGCCGGCCAGCAATGGGTCATCGCCCGGTTCGACTGGTTCTACGTGCTCGCCGTCACCGGCTTCCTCGTGTTTCTCGTGCTGATCGCCGCCAGCGACTTCGGCAATATCCGGCTCGGCCCCGACGATGCCGAACCCGAGTTCAGCTTCGTGTCGTGGACGGCGATGCTGTTCGCGGCCGGCATGGGCATCGGCCTGATGTACTTCGGCGTCGGCGAGCCGATGCAGCATTTCCTGAAGCCGCCCACCGTCGACCCCGGCACGCCCGCCGCCGCGCGCGAGGCGATGCTGATGACCTTCTTCCACTGGGGCTTCCATGCGTGGGCGATCTACGGGCTGATGGGGCTCGTGCTCGCGTACTTCGGCTTCCGCTACAACCTGCCGCTGACGCTGCGCTCCGGGCTGTATCCGGTGCTGCGCGAGCGCATCAACGGCTGGATCGGCCACACCGTCGATGCGTTCGCGCTGGTCGGCACGGTCGCCGGCATCGCGACGACGCTCGGCTACGGCGTGATGCAGCTGAGCGCGGGCCTGCATACGGTCGCCGGATGGGACACGGGCAGCAACCTGTTCCGCATCGGGCTCGTCGCGGTGGTCGTGATCCTCGCGGGCGTATCGGCCGCGACCGGCCTCGACAAGGGCGTGCGCCGGCTGTCCGAGCTGAACCTGCTGCTCGCATTCCTGCTGCTCGCCTTCGTGGTGGTCGCGGGCCCGACGGCCTTTCTGCTGCGCGCGCTCGGCGACAACATCGGCCAGTACCTGTCGAGCCTCGTCGACCTGTCGTTCCGCACCTATGCGTACGCGCCGCCGCGCGAGGAAGGCTGGTTCGGCGGCTGGACGATTCTCTACTGGGCGTGGTGGGTGTCGTGGTCGCCGTTCGTCGGCATGTTCATCGCGCGCATCTCGCGCGGCCGCACGATCCGCCAGTTCGTGATCGGCGTGCTGCTCGTGCCGACCGCGTTCAACCTCGTGTGGATGACCGTGTTCGGCAACAGCGCGATCTGGCTCGATACGCACGGCGCGGCCGGCGCGCTCGCGCAGACGGCGACCAACGTCGATGCGCTGCTGTTCCGCTTCTTCGATTTCCTGCCGTTGCCGCAACTGCTGTCGATCGTCGCGATCGTGCTGATCGCGGTGTTCTTCGTCACGTCCGCCGATTCGGGCGCGTTCGTGATCGACCAGATCGCGACGCGCGGCAATGCGCATTCGCCGGTCTGGCAGCGGCTGTTCTGGGCCGCGCTGCTCGGCGTGACGGCCGCGGTGCTGCTCGTCGCGGGCGGGCTGGGCGCGCTGCAGGCGATGACGCTGATCGCCGCGCTGCCGGTCGCCATCATCATGCTCGCGCTGTGCTACGGGCTGTGGCGCGGGCTCGCGGCCGATCGCGCGCACTATTCGCAGGACGTCGCGCCTGCAACGAGCTTCTGGACCGGCCAGCACTGGCGCCATCGCCTGACGCACATCCTGCGGCAGACGACCGAGGCCGAGGCGCGCCAGTTCGTCGCGGAAACGGTCGAACCCGCGCTGCGCAAGGTCGCCGACGAGTTGCGCGCGAGCGGCGTCGATGCGCACGTGCAGCGCGACAGCGACGATGCGGTGCGGCTCACCGTGCCGACCGCCGAACACCGCGATTTCGTGTACGGCGTGCGCGTCACCGCGAAATCCGCGGCCGCGTTCCTGGTGCGCGAGGCGGCCGAGCCGGACGAGACGCGTGCGCATGTCCATGGCATCGTCACGTTCTTCGAGGACGGCCGGCTCGGCTACGACATCGAATACCTGCGCGGCGACGAAGTGATCGCCGACGTGCTGCGCCAATATGAACGCTACGTGTCGCTCGCGGCAGACACCCGCACGCATCTGCTGAGCCGGGCACCGGGGCACGCGACGGAGGCCGAATGAGCGGGTTGCTACAAAGACGCGCGGCCGACATCATCGCGCTCGGCACGCTCGCCGTGCTGTACCTCGGCGGCGCCGGCATCGCGCTGTGGCGCATCCGCGCCGCGGCACTGCCCGGCAAGATCTACTGGATCGTCTGCGCGGCGCTGCTCGCCGGCGGCGCCGTCGCGATGGCCGGCAACCTGGCGCCGGTGCCGAACAGCGGCGACATGCCGCCCGGTTTCGCGCTCGGCGCCGAGGCCGTCCTGCTCGGCCTCGTGCTGGCGGCCGGCGGCTGCGCCTGGTTGATGCTGCGCGCGCGGAAGCGCTGACGCACGCAGGTCGCATGGCCCCGCTTCGTCACGCGGGCACGGCCACGTGCGGGGCGAACGGGTCACCGCCCCGGCCTTGATCCGCTGCTTTCACGTTACGCGTCATGCGGACGGCGCGCGCGCCGTCACAAGCCAGCACGCCGCCTCGAAGCGCACTTCGGCGCCGTGCACGTACCGCTCGAACGCGGCGCGCATCGTGTCGATCACGCGCCGCCGCGTCGCTTCGTCCACCTCCAGCAATGCAACGCCGACCGGGCCCAGCCGGCCAATGTAGTCGTCCAGCGCGGATTCCGGCAGCATGCACATCCGGTCGACCGGCACGATCGCAACGTCCGCCCAGCCGCTGTCCGACAGCACCGACGCGATCCGCTGCCGGTCGCCGAACGCGAACTGGCCCGGTGCGCCGGGCTGCCGCACGGGCAGGTTCGGCAGCAGCGGCGCGGCCGCCCGCTCGGCCGTCGTCATGAAGGGATTGTCGGCCGCGCCGCGCCACGCGACGAACCGCATCGGCGCGCCCGGCCGTGCCGCACGCCGAAGGTTCGCGAACGCCCGTACCGGATCGTCGAAGAACATCACGCCGAGACGCGACACGAGCAGGTCGACGCTCGCCGGCTCGAACGCATGTGTCTGCACGTCCGCGCACACGAACCGGGCAGGCACGCCGCCGCGTTCGGCACGCGCCCGGGCGGCATCGATCATCCGCGCCGAAATGTCGATGCCCGTGCACTGCGCGCTCGCACCGAGCCGCCGCGCGATCGCGAGCGTGACCGCGCCGGTGCCGCAGCCGACATCGAGCACGCGCGTGGCAAACGATGCTGCCGCGGCCTCCGCCAGCAGCGTTTCGAACGGCTCGAACATCCGGTCCAGCGGCGCCTGCGCATCGACCCACGCGCGCCCCGACGGACCGTTCCAGAGCGCGGATTGCGCTTCGTTGGGCCGGTTGGCTTCCATCGTCGATCCCCTTCCGATTCATTGATGACGAATCGCACTGTGCTGCTTCAAGCCGGCTTGAAGTCAAGGGGCAGCCAGCACGCGCCCCGCTTTTCACATTTCTTACATTCGCGCTGCGTATCGTTGACGACTTTCCTACGGCGCCTCCCCCTCCCATGCGACGACTCCTCACGCGCGCGCTGCTCGTGCGCTGCGCTCCCCTTGCTGCCCTCGCCGCGCTGTCCGCGTGCTCGAATCACATCGATACGCCCGACGATCCGGCCAGCGCCTCGGCCAACGTTCAGGCCGCGTGGGTCGAGATCGGCGACGCGAACCAGGCGATCGCGCGCGTGATCACGAATTACACGCCCGCGTCGGCCAGCGATCCGCTGTGCCCGCAACTGACCGTCGACGGCAAGCTGTCGCGCATGGCGCTGCGCGCGGGCGCCGCGACCGTCGCCCAGCGGCCGACCGCCAGCGACCCGGCCGATTCGAAGCCGTCGAGCTTCCCGGTGTCCGTCTGCGAAGCCACGCTGCCGGCCGGCGCGCAAACAGCCAGCGTCGCGGGCCGCACGCTGCCGCTGCCGAAAGCGCAACCGCAGCGCATCGCGATCATCGCCGACACGGGCTGCCGGATGAAGAAGGCCGACAACGCTTGGCAGGCGTGCAACGATGCCGCGGTCTGGCCGCTCGACACGATCGCGGCCAGCGTCGCGAAGCTGTCGCCCGATCTCGTGCTGCACGTCGGCGACTACCACTATCGCGAGAATGCGTGCCCGCCGGACATCGCCGGCTGCAAGGACAGCCCGTGGGGCTACGGCTGGGATACGTGGCAAGCCGACCTGTTCCGCCCGGCCGCGCCGTTGCTCGCGAAGGCGCCGTGGGTCGTCGTGCGCGGCAACCACGAGGAATGCGCGCGGGCAGGCCAGGGCTGGTTCCGCTTCCTCGACCCGCGCCCGTATTCGGCCGCCCGCTCGTGCGACGATCCGGCCAACGACAACAACGCGAACTATTCGGAACCCTATGCGGTGTCGCTCGGCGGCGGCTCGCAGGTGATCGTGTTCGACACCGCGAAGGTCGGCCGCACGCCGCTGAAGACGACCGACGCGCAGTTCGGCATCTACCAGAAGCAGTTCCAGACGGTCGCATCGCTCGCGTCGAAAGCCGGCATGACGACGACGATCTTCACGAACCATCATCCGATCCTCGCGTTCGCGCCGATCGCCGGCAGCACGCCGGCGCCGGGCAACCTCGCGCTGCAGTCGGTGATGTCGAGCCTCAACGCGCAGGCGTACTACCCGCCGGGCGTGCACGTCGCGCTGCATGGCCACGTGCACGATTTCCAGGCGATCAACTTCTCGTCCGGGCACCCGGCGACGATCGTGTCCGGCAACGGCGGCGACAACCTCGACGTCGCGCTGCCCGACCCGTTCCCGGCCGGCCTGACGCCCGCGCCGGGCGCCGTGATCGAGCGGCTGTCGCACAACAACAGCTTCGGCTTCCTGATCATGGAGCGCAACGCCGCACCGGCGACGGGCTGGGTGTTCCATGCGTATTCGGCGGCCGGCAAGCGACTGGCGTCGTGCAACCAGTCGGGCAGGACGCTCGCCTGCGACAAGACGGGGTTCATCGCGCCGTGAGTGAGGCAGTTCGATATGAAGGCCGCGGGGGGCGCGGCCGGCAGACGTTGCGCACGCTTGTCGCACCCCTGCTCGCCGGTCTGACGCTGGCGGCCCACGCCGCGCCGGCCGAAACGGTCCTGCTTCCCGGCGCGCCGCCGTCGCGCGTCGTCGACACGATCGGCAACGGCACGCCGCAGGTGACGGGCAAGATCGACGCGGCCACCGCGCGCTTCGCGCCGGACCCGACGCTCGTCGCGCTCGGCCGCCGCATCTTCTTCGACCCGCGGCTGTCCGAGCCGCGCGGCATGTCGTGCGCGGGCTGCCACGATCCGGGCCGCGCGTTCGCGCCGACGCTGTCGGCCGCATCGCTCGCGGGGCCCGGCGTGCCGGAAGGCAGCCGGCCCGGGCGCTTCAGCCAGCGCAATGCGCCGTCGCTGCTGTATGTGCGCTACGTGCCGCGCCGCCACTTCTACCAGGACGACGATGCGCCCGCGCCGTCGCCGTTCGGCGGCCTGTTCAGCGACGGCCGCGCGGATACGCTCGCCGAGCAGATCCGCGGGCCGCTGTTCGATCCGAACGAGATGAACAACCGGTCGCCGGCCGCGCTGCTGCGCAAGGTCAACGCGACCGAACTCGCGCCCGATCTCGCCGCGCGCTTCGGCGCGCCGGTGCGCCGCGACCCCGAGCAACTGGTGCGCGCGCTGGGTTCGGCCGTCGAAGCCTATCTGCAGAGCGACGAGATGGCGCCGTTCACGTCGCGCTTCGATGCGTTCCTGCGCACGCGCAAGCCGCTCGCGCCGGCCGAGATGCGCGGCCTCGCGCTGTTCCGGAATCCCGACAAGGGCAATTGCATGACCTGCCATACGCTGTCGGACACGTCGAGCCGCCCGGAGCGCTCGCTGTTCACCGATTTCGGCTACGACGCGATCGCGGTGCCGCGCAATCGCGCGCTGCCGGCGAACCGCGATCCGCGCCATTTCGACAACGGGCTGTGCGACACCGCGCGCCGGCTGCGCTGGCCCGAACCGACGCAATGGTGCGGCTACCTGCGCACGCCGGGGCTGCGCAACGTCGCGGTCAAGCAGACGTTCATGCACAACGGGGTATTCACGACGCTGCGCGACGCGGTCGCGTTCTACAACACGCGCTCGACCGATCCCGGCTTCTGGTACCACGGCGCCAAGACGTTCGACGACGTGCCGGCCGCCTATCGGGGCAACATCAACGTCAACTCGACGCCGATGAACCGTCGGCCCGGCACGCCGCCCGCGCTCACCGACGCGGAAATCGACGACATCGTCGCGTTCCTCGGCACGCTGACCGACGCGCGCTATACCGGCCGCGCCGCCCCGGCCGCCGCCCGGATCACGCGAGCCGCCGCGCCGGTGCGCTGACCCTGGCCGAACGGCCAGCCGACGCACGCCCGCTTGCGGTCAGCACAAACACTGGTTATATTTACAGTACTGTATTTATGAACAGTGAGGTGCGCGATGGAACATCTGGTCCGTATCGTCAACGAAACCGATCGCCAAGTGCTGGCGTGGCTTCGAGCCCAAGTCGGCGATGCCCGCGTCGAGCGCGCGGCGCGTCAGCTCGGGCATACGCGCAAGCCCTTCCCGTCCGCCGTGTGCCGGTATCTGGGCATGAGCGCGCCGGCCACGCTGCGGCCGGCCGCCGCCCGGCCGCGCGCGGCACGCGATTTCTCGGTCGGCGACCGTTACCTGTCGCTGATTCGCCAGCACCTCGCCACGCACTCGGTCAGCCGATGAAATGGCGGCGGCTTGCCGCTTCGGTACCGCGTCCGGCCGGAGCACTCGCGTATTCGGAAGTCCGACCGGCCGCCGCCGTCGCGCTCACGCGGCCGCCATGGCTTCCCGTGCGAGGCGGGCGAGTGTGTCGAACGCTGCCTCGTGCACCGCACCGGATGCGTCGGACACATCGGATACGCGTGTGCAGGCGAACCGGATATAACCGTCGAAACGGTCCGAATTCGAGGAAATCGAACCGGGCGCGATCTTGAACTCCATGCGCCAGCGCGGCGTCAGAACAGCGCATCGAAGCACACGTCTGCCGGCAACGCGAGCTACGGCAGCATCCTGCCGCTTACCGAATCGGCAATCGAACCGCCCCGCCTTAGATCAGGCCTGCCTGCCCGCCATCCCGTCGGCGGCCGCCACGCATGCCGCACCGGCGCGAACCACACCGAGCGCCAGCACCGCGACCGCCGCGATCACGCATGGCGCGGCAACGACGGCGAATGCGGTCGACAGCGGCACGCCCATCGCCAGCATCGCGCCGCCCGCCATCGAGCCGACCACCGAGCCGCCACGACCGATCCCGTTCGCCCAGCTCACGCCGGTCGTCCGGCACTCGGTCGGATAGAACGCGGCCGACAGCGCGTTCGCCCCGACCTGCGAGCCCGATACGCAGAAGCCGGCGGCGAATACCGCAAGTGCCGCCCCCCACGGCGACGCGGCGAACACGCCGATCGCCGCGACGCAGGCGCCGGCCGCCGCATAGCTGCAGGCCAGCACGCGATGCGGATCGAAGCGGTCCATCAGCCAGCCCAGGACGATTGCGCCAAGCGTGCCACCGACCTGGAACATCGCGGTCACGCGTGCAGCCGTCTGCAACGTCGCGCCGGTCGTGCGCAGCAACGTCGGCAACCAGCTCGACAGCAGGTAAATGACGAGCAGGCTCATGAAGAACGTGAGCCACAGCAGCAGCGTGCCGCGCAGCAGGTCGGCGGATGGGAGAAAGTGAAGGTGGAGTGAACGGCGTAACAGGCGCGGCCCGGCGCGAACCGGGCCGTTCACCGCGACGCCGCACGCGTCACGCGCCGTCGCAGAACCCCGTACCGTCGAGCATCAGCGTGCCGACCCGCGCGGGCACCAGCGGCGTGCGCGGCGCCGGCGGCGTCCAGCCGAACAGCGCCTGCGCGGCCGCGCCGCACACGCGGCCCTGGCATGCGCCCATGCCGCAACGCGACTGCAGCTTGGCGGCGGTCCAGCCCGGTTCCCGTGCGACCGTATCGAACCGCACGTCTTCGCAACGACACAGCAGCGTGTCGGCTCGCGCGAGCCGGCGGATCGGCGCGCGGACCGCGAAGCGCTCGCGCACGGCATCCGCGAACACCTGCCAGCGCGCACGGCGTGCGACCAGCGCGGCCAGTCGGTCGGTCTGCCCGGTCGCCGCATAGCCGGCGATTTCGCCTTCGACCATCGCCAGCTCGCTGCCGCCGACGCCCGTGCACTCGCCTGCCGCGAAATACCCGTCGCGACTCGTGCGCTGGTGTGCGTCGACCGCCACCGCGCCGTGCTCGATCCGGCAGCCGAGATGACGCGGCAGCACGGTATTCGGCACGAGGCCGAAGCCGCACGCGAGCCGGTCGCAGTCGACGTCGAATTCGCGATCGCCCTGGCGAATCCGCACGCGTTCGAGCCGCTGGTCGCCGAATGCCTCGACGACGTACGCAGCCGGCCGATAAACAGCCGTGACGAGCTTCGCGGCCTGCGCGAGCTTCGACGGCCAGCGCCACAGCCCCGCGCCGAAGCCGGCGACGTCGCCCCACGCGGCCTGTTCGAGCACGTGCGACACGCGTGCGCCGGCCTGCCGGGCCGTCGCCGCGCTCGCCAGCAGCAGCGGCCCGCTGCCCGCGATCACCGTGCGCTGCCCGCGCACGTCGAGCCCGTACTTGATCAGCGCCTGCAAGCCGCCCGCGCCGGTCACGCCAGGCAGCGTCCAGCCCGGAAACGGCAGCAGCAGCTCGCGCGCGCCGCAGCAGAGAATCAGCGTCCGGAAATCGAGCAAAAGCCCGCGTTCGTCGTCTTCGAGCAGCAGCGTGCCCGGCTGCGTTTCGGCGACGATGCGCGTCGCCGCGAGGTGCATGACGTTCGGCTGCCGCAGCACGGCGAGGCGTTCGGCGGCGGCCGGCGTCGGTGCGGCCGCTGCCGGCTGCCGCCAGATCTGTCCGCCCGCGCGCGGGTTGTCGTCGACGATCGCAACGGTCGCGCCGCTGCGCGCGGCGGCCCGCGCGGCCG
>NZ_JACFYV010000133.1:0-18584 GCF_016759955.1 Burkholderia sp. KCJ3K979 | reverse complement strand
CTCGGCGTCGGCTGCCTGTGCGCATCGGCGATCGGCGACGGCCTGATGCGGCTCGGCACGAAATACCGGCTGCCGCCGCTGCCGGACGCGGTGTTTTCGCTGACGCCGCCGTTGCCGGGCGAACGCGAGACCGTCACTCAGGCGCGCGAGGTGCTGTCGCGTCAACTGCTGATGTAAAACCATGCCGCGCGACACCGAGCGGCACGTCGGGAGCCATGGGCATGAACGACGAACTGAAGAACCAGATGGCCGCGAAGCTGCAGCATGCGCTGGAGCGCGTGGTCGACGAGCGTTCGCTGATCCATTTCCTGCGCGTGCTCGGCCATGACTGGCACACGGAGCGGCAGCTCGAGGCCGACGCGCCGCTGTCGCCATACGCCCATGCGGCGCTCGGCTGGGAAAGCCGGTCGATCGGCGAGTATCTGGAAGCGATGATCGACTGGGCCGAGGCGTCGGAAGAGGGGCTGCGCTTCTACGACGTGCCCGATAACCCTTGGCGGCGCATCGCGGACATCCTGTTCGCCGGGAAAATCTACGAATAGCGCGACCCGCGCGATTCACGCCCACCGCTTTCTACTCGGCGGCCTCACCGTCCGCATACGCCCGCAGCCCGTTGGCCAGCGCATCGAACACGGCCCGGCAGCGCGGGCTGGTCCGCAGGTCTTCGTGCATCACGACCCAGGTTTCCAGCCGCATCCCGAGCGCGTCCGGCAGCACGCGCACGAGCCGCGCGTTGCGTTTCGCGAGCGCCGACTGGCAGAAGCCGATCCCGTAGCCGGCACGGATCATCGCGAGCTGCGCGAGATTGCTGTCGGTACGCAGCGCGAACGCGTCGCGCTTCCACAGCGGCATGCCGCGCCCCGCCGAACGAATGAACGGCGTGACGGTATCGAAGCCGATCAGCGTGTGATGCGCGAGCGCATCGATCGTCGCGGGCGCGCCGTGGTGCGCCAGGTAATCGTCGCGCGCATACAGCCCGACCTCGATTTCGCCGACGCGCCGCGCGACGAGCGCGTCCTGCGCGGGCGGCGCCATCCGTACCGCGATGTCGGCCTCGCGCTTCAGCACGTCCTGGATGCGGTCGGTCGGCACCAGTTCGATCACGAGCCCCGGATGGTCGCGCCGCAATTGCGCGAGCATCGGCGGCAGCACCTCGACGGCGATCACGTCGCTGGCCGAGATCCGCACGATGCCGCGCACGCCGGCGCCGTGGCTGGCCGCCGCGCGCTCGAACGCGGCCGCCGCGCTGCGCAGCGCCTCCGCGTGGCCGCGCAGCGCGAGCGCGGCCTCGGTCGGCAGCAGGCCCGACGGCGAGCGCGTGAACAGCGTCTGGCCGAACGCGGCTTCGAGCGCCGCGACATGGCGGCCGGCCGTCGGCTGCGTGATGCCGAGCGCGCGCGCCGCGCCGGACAGCGAGCCTTCCGTCAGGACCGCGAGGAAGGTGCGGTAGCGCTCCCAGTTCAGATCGATGGTCATACATAAATGTATAGCTGATCTGCCAGGTTCGGCAATTCCTTGATAGTCATCGGCGCGCCAGAATCCGTGTCGTGATGGTTCCATTCAAGGAGAGCGGCAATGTTGGCAAACGCAGGCGGGACGCAACGGCAGGCCCTCGTGCTGGGCGCGAGCGGCGGGATCGGCGGGGAAGTCGCGCGGCAGTTGCGCGATGCGGGCTGGCAGGTGCGCGCGCTCAAGCGCGGGCTCGATGCCGAGGTCGTGGAGCGTGACGGCATCGCATGGGTGCGCGGCGACGCGCTGGATCGTGATGCGGTGGTGCGCGCCGCCCGCGGCTGCAGCGTGATCGTGCATGCGGTGAATCCGCCCGGATACCGGAACTGGGCCACGCAGGTGCTGCCGATGATCGACAACACGATCGCGGCGGCCCGGGCCGCGCAGGCGACCGTCGTGCTGCCGGGCACGGTCTACAACTTCGGCGCCGATGCGTTTCCGGTGCTGCGGGAAGACGCGCCGCAGCATCCGGCGACCCGCAAGGGCGCGATCCGCGTCGAACTGGAGCGGCGGCTGCAGGACGCCAGCGCGCACGGCGTGCCGGCGATCGTCGTGCGCGCCGGCGATTTCTTCGGGCCGCAGCTCGGCAACAGCTGGTTCTCGCAGGGGCTGATCAAGGCGGGGCGGCCGGTCACCGCCATCAGCGTGCCGAGCCGCGGCGTCGGCCATCAATGGTCGTATGTGCCGGACGTGGCCTGCGTGATGGTCGAGCTGATCGAGCGGCGCGAGACGCTGGAGCCGTTCGCGCGTTTTCATCTGGGCGGGCATTGGGATGAAGACGGCATGCAGATGGCGCTGGCCGTGCAACGCGTCGCGCAGCGGCACGGCATGCGACCGGCGCTGCGCGATTTCCCGTGGTGGCTCGTGTACGTGGCTGCGCCGTTCGTCACGACGTTGCGCGAATTGCTCGAGATGCGTTACCTGTGGCGCGAACCGATCCGGATGGACAACGCGCGCGTGACCGCGGTGCTCGGCCGCGAGCCGGTCACGCCGCTCGATACGGCGGTGGAGGCGACGCTGGCGGGGCTCGGGTGTCTCGGGTGAGCAACGGCGGGTAGCACGGGTTTCGTCCGGGCGCGGAAACACGTCACGGCGAACCGAGGAAGCCCGGGGTCACAATTCTCCACATACCCGCGTGCGTCCGATGCGCATCATGTCAGTCGACACCGACAAGGTGAAAACGGGGGCGAGATGTTGCATTTCGGCTGGAAAGCGTCGGTTGCGGGAGCAATCATGTTCACATTGAGCGGGTGTACCAACCTGGCAGGTGTGCTGTACTGCGGCAACTCGCAGTTCAACTTCCCGGACTACCACTGCTTTGAGTCGTACAGGTAGGAGCAGGCGCGACGACTGACGGCCGTCGTGCCCGCGTCCCTTGCGGTTTTCCGTTCGCGGTCAAGCCACGACCGGCAATACCTCGACCGCATAGCGATGCGTGAGGCTGCGTCCGAGCACCGGATCGTGCAGTTCCATCTCGAACGCATCGCCGTCGCCCATCGCGGCAATCGCGCCATGCACGGCGACGGTCCCGCCATACATCGCGCAGCGCGCGGGCATCGTGCGGCGATCGTCGAACCGGTGCCACAGCGCGTCGGGCGCGAGCAGGCCGCTGACCGCGCCGTGCTGGTATGCGCGCCGCTCGCCGTCGCGCGCGATCAGCCACGAACGCAGCTCGAGCGTATCCCAGTGATCGGCGACATCCGCATGACGCCACGCGTCGCGGCCGAGCGGCTTCGCGCACACCTGCTTCGACACGGCGACGCCGTACGCTTCGACTTCGCGATCCGTGTGATCGGAGCCGATCGTGACCAGCGTGCCGGCCGGGCTGTCGACCAGCACGCATTCGATCTCGCCGCCCGAGCGTGCGCCGAGCACGCCGATCGACGGCGCCTGCGTGAGCAGTGCGGACGACACGCGATAGAAGCACGGCGTGGTCGACGGCGGCGCGACGCCGAGCGCCGCGAGTTCGTCGATGTGTGCCTGGATCGCGGCCGGGTCGCGGCCGGCCCAGCCGGCGATCACGACGCGTTCGATGTCGACGTCGACGGCGGCCGGCGCACCTTGCAGGGAAATCACGTTGAACGACAGGGTTGGCATGCGGTTATCCGTTTGAAATGCGAAGGAATGACAGGGCTGGCGGCGGCGCTCAATCCTCGAGCGGCCGGTGCGCGGTCTCGCGCGCGGCGACGAGTGCGATCGACGTGACGACGAGCGCGGCGGTGACGTACAACGACACGGCCGTCGTCGTGCCCGTCTGCCGGAACAGCGCGGCGATCACGAGCGGCGCGAAGCCGCCGCCGACGATGCCGGCGAGCGTGTATGCGAGCGACGAACCCGCATAACGCACGCGCGTCGGGAATTGTTCGGTCACGAACGCGCCCTGCGGGCCGTACATCACCGCATGGATCACGAGGCCGATCGCGACGGCCGCGACGATTGCCACGGGGCGCGCGGAATCGAGCAGCGTGAAGAACACGAATGCCCACACGATGCCGGCGATTGCGCCGGCGAGATACACGGGCCGGCGGCCGAAGCGGTCCGACAGCGCGCCGAAGAACGGCACCGCGAGCGCGTTGCAGGCCGTGCCGATCATCACGGCCGTCAGCGCGACGGGGCGCGACAGGTGTAGCACGGTCGTCACGTAGGTCAGCGTGAACACGACGATCAGCGCATACAGCACGTCCGAGCCGATCCGCGAGCCGCCCGCGATCAGCAGGCGCTTCCAGTGGTACTTCAGCACGTCGGCGACGGGCACTTCGGCGGTTGCGTGCGATTCGGCGAGCTGCTCGAACTGCGGCGTTTCGTCGACGCCGCGCCGCACCCAGAAGCCGAACGCGACGAGCAGCGCGCTGGCCGCGAACGGCACGCGCCAGCCCCACGACAGGAACGTGTCGGACGTGGTCGACAGCGTGACGAGCGCGATGCAGCCGGTGCCGAGCAGCGTGCCGAACGACGGGCCGATCTGCGTCCACGACGCGGACAGCCCGCGCCGTTTCTGGTCGCCGTGCTCGACCGACAGCAGGACCGCGCCGGCCCATTCGCCGCCGAGCGCGACGCCCTGCACGAAGCGCAGCGCGACGAGCAGGATCGGGCTCAGGATGCCGGCCTGCGCGTAGGTCGGCAGCGCGCCCATCAGCGCGGTCGTCACGCCCATCAGCACAAGCGTGAGCATCAGCACCGCGCGGCGGCCGATGCGGTCGCCGAGGTTGCCGAACACGAAGCCGCCGAGCGGGCGCGACACGTAGCCGACCGCATAGGTCGAGAACGCGAGGATCGTGCCGGCCAGCGGATCGACCGACGGGAAGAACAGATGGTTGAAAACGAGCGCGGCGAGCGTGTTGTAGATCGTGAAGTCGTACCACTCGAGCGACGTGCCGATCATGCTCGCGGTCGCGAGTCGGCTGTTGCGGACACGGCGGGGCGCGTGGGCGGCGGGCTGGGCGAGAGTGCTCATGGTATCGGGCAGGTCGTGACGGATGACGGGATGAAACGCGGGGCCGGCGTGGGCGTCGAGCGTTCAGGCAGGCAGGGCGGGGGCGACGACGGCGGCCGGTTCGGCCGCCGCCTGGGCGTCGCGATGCGCAGCCGGCAGCGGTGCGGCGGCGCGCCACAGCAGATCGAAGGTGCGCACGTCGTCGTGCCCGGCGAGCTCAGCGGCTACGCGGCGCGCGGCCGCTGCGTCGCTGCCTTCGACCAGCACGAGCGCATCGGCGGCCGGACTGGCCGCCGCCGCTGCGCCGATCGGCGCGGACAGGTCCGGCGACGTACGGAAGAGCCGCGCGGCGTGGATGCCCGGTTCTTGCAGCGCGGCGTCGAAGCGCGCGCGCAGGTGCGGCACGTCGATGCGGTCCGGCGGCAGCACGAACAGCGCGAGATGGGCGCCTTCGCCGTCGCCGGCTTCGATCGTCAGCTCGCCGACGCGCCGTTGCGTGCCCGTCATGCGCTCGAAGTTCGCGAGCGACCATGCGGTCTGCTGCGTGAACGCACGCCGGTACGCGTCGCCGCGGAATACGTCGAGCGTGTCCGTCACGTACAGCGCGAGGTATCGGCGCGGGCCGCCGTCGGTCGCGCGAAAGCGCCGTGCATGCGTGAAGCCGGGAATCGCGACACGTTCCTGCATGTGCTCGCGGTCGTACCACGCGTTGAAATCGGCTTCGTGCGCGGGGTCGATATCCGTCCAGACGCAAAGCTGGCCGTGCGGAAGGGAAAGGCGGGTCATCGCGGGGTTCCTCGAGACGGGTAGGTCAGAAACCCCAGTGTCCCGAAGACGGTCCGCACCCGTCCAACAAGAAAACAAATTCGCGGTGAACAGGTTTTCTTATGAGCGGCGCGGACGGCGCTTCGCGGCGGGCGCGGCAGGCGAGGCGGCTTTCGTCGTGCGCTTCGCCTTTGCCGATGTGCTGTTATTTGCCTCTGTCGCCCTGCGCGCGGGCGTTGCTTCGGCGCGATCGGTGACGGCCGGGCTCGCGAGGTTCGCGGCGGCTGCCATCGCGCGTGCCACTTCGCTCGCGAGTTCCGCGATACGCGCGGCGACCGGCAGCCCCTGGCTGCGGTACGTCGCGACGAGCGGCAGCGCGGGGAATTCCGGCTCGACGTCGAGCAGTTCGAGCGTGCCTTCTTGCAACTCGCGCCCGATGATCGCAGGCGGCAGCGCGGCCACGCCGAGCCCGTCGGCGACGAGGCGGATCATCGCGGCAACCGACGTGATGCAGTTGATGCTGGCCGGCCGTTCGACCGCCGCGAACAGCCGCTCGATCGTCGCGTGCGGCCCCGAGTGGCGCGAGAAACTGATGATCGGAAACCCGGCCAGGCGCGCGACGTCGAGCGGCTGGCCGCCGAGCCCGAGGCGCGGGCTCGCGGCCCAGCGCACCGGGAATTCGCACAGCGGCAGGTTCGTGAAGTCCGGGCCCGGCACCGGGTCGGTCTGCAGGATCAGGTCGACGCCGTCGGTGCTGAGCAGGCGAATCAGATGCAGCGTCGTGTCGCTCGTGATCTCGACGTCGAGGCGCGGATAGCGCTCGCGCAGTTGCGCCATCAGCGCGGGAAACCAGCTATGCACGATCGATTCGATCACGCCGATCCGGATCAGGCCCGCGTCGCTCGCCGCGTCGATGTCGCGCCGCATTTCGCCGTCGAGCCGCACGATCCGCTCCGCGTAGGCCAGCATGCGCCGGCCCGCGGGCGTGAGCGTGGCCGAGCGCGTATTGCGGTCGAACAGGCGCACGTCGAACGCTTCCTCTAGCGAGGCGATGCGGCTCGACACGGCGGCCTGCGTCGTGTGCAGTTTCTCGGCCGTGAGCCGGAAGTTTTCCAGCTTCGCGAGCCAGACGAAGGTTTCCAGAAACCGGATGTTCATCGAATTCCGAACGGTGAGGCGGTGCCGGCGGCAGCGGCGGGATCGGTCGATGGTAGCGGATTTCCCGGGCAGGAAACGATCGGGCGACGCCGCGCGTGTCGTGGACGGGTACCGGTAGTCGCTCACGACACGCTGCCCGCTCGATGTCTCCTACGCGCGGCGCGCCTGCTGGCGTCAAAGCCGGTCGAACGCGAGCGTCGGCACGTCGACGACCATCGCGCCGCCGTCCGCGACGAGCGTCGCGCCGGTCACGAAGGAGGCGTCCGGCGACGCCAGGAACGCGCAGACGGCCGCGACCTCGTCGGGATCGGCCGCGCGCCGCAGCGGCACGTCGGCGCTCACGCGGGCGTACGCGCCGTCGAGCGAATCGTCGTGCGCGGCCATCAGCGGGGCCATTTCCGCATCGGCCATCGGCGTGCGGACCCAGCCCGGGCAGACGGCGTTCGCCCGTACGCCGTGCGGACCGTAGTCGCGCGCGAGCGATCGCGCCAGCCCGAGCAGTGCGTGCTTGCCGACCGTGTAGCCGCATACGCCGGGGCCGGCCGCGAGCGCCGCGATCGACGCGACCAGCACGATATTGCCGCGCTGCGCGATCAGGTCGGGCAGGCACGCACGCGCGCTGACGAACGCGGTGTCGAGGTTCGCGTGCATCGCGTCGCGCCATTGCGCGTCGTCGGTTTCGTCCGCGCGGCCGATGCCGTGGCCGCCTGCGCACGCGACGAGCGCGTCGACGCGGCCGAAGCGTTCGGCGATGCGCTGCACGAAGCCGGCCCAGTCGGCGGGGCTCGCCGCGTCGCCGGCCAGCGCGAGGCCGCCCGTCTCGGCAGCCAGTGCATCGAGCGGCGCCTGGCGGCGCCCGATCAGCACGACGCGGTCGCCGCGACGGGCGAAGCGGCGTGCGCATGCGGCGCCGATGCCGGTGCCTGCGCCGGTGATCGCGATCGTGCGGGGTGGCGGGTGCGTCATGTGGTTCTCCGGAAAGGGGGCGTTCCGGCCACTTTAGGCGGCGCCGGCGCGCGCCGGTATCCGCCGAAAGGATGAACGCGGGTCGGCCGGACGGCCAGGTGCGGCGGCCGTGGCCCATTTTGCAAAGGCTGACGATGTCTGACGCCGAATCGCTCTATCCTCCACATTTTTGCGATAAGCCACGAAAGCCCGGCAAAATAGTGCGAGCGGGCGTTTGCAACGACGCGCCGCGCGTCGGCCAGCCGATTCCGTCGTAAGAATGGCGCGGCCGGCAAAGGCGCGGCCGGCAAAGGCGCGGCCGGCAAAGGCGCGGCCGGCAAAGGTGCGGCCAGCAAAGGCGCGGCAGGCCGGATCGGCGCGAGCGGGCGTCCGACACACAGGTAGCGTATCCGCCGACGGCTCGTGTCGCCACGGCGTATCGCCCGGTTGCGCGCTGGCGCGACCGGACCATCGACAAAAGAACAGGGAGGGGCCGGCAATGAGGCTGGACGACGAAAGAGAAAGCGCCAACGTCGAGGATCGACGCGGTGGCGGCGGGTTCGGCGGTGGGCGCGCGACGATCGGCATCGGCACGATCGTGGTCGCGCTGGCCGCCTCGTATTTCTTCGGGATCGACCCGCGCGTCGTGCTCGAAGGCGCGTCGGCGCTGCAGGGCCGCCAGCAGCAGGCGCAGCCCGCGCCGACCCAGCACCAGGGCGCGCCGGCGAACGATCCCGGCGCGGTGTTCACGCGCAAGGTGCTCGGCAATATCGAACGCACGTGGACGGGCGTGTTCAACACCCAGCTGCACGCGCAGTACCAACCGCCGAAGCTCGTGATGTTCACGAACTCGACGCCGACCGCGTGCGGCACCGGCCAGACCGCGATGGGGCCGTTCTACTGCCCGGGCGACCGCAACGTATATATCGATCTCGGCTTCTACGACGAGCTGCGCAAGCGTTTCGGCGCGGGCGGCGATTTCGCGCAGGCCTACGTGATCGCGCACGAAGTCGGCCATCACGTGCAGAACCTGCTCGGCATTGCCGACAAGGTCGACGCCGCGCGCCGGCGCTCGAGCCAGGCGCGCGCGAACGCACTGTCGGTGCGGATGGAGCTGCAGGCCGACTGCTTTGCCGGCGTGTGGGCGAACAACGCGCAGCGCGCGAACCAGCGGCTGATGGAGCCGGGCGATTTCGAGCAGGGGCTGAAGGCGGCTGCTGCGATCGGCGACGACCGGCTGCAGCAGCAAGGGCAGGGCTACGTCGTGCCCGAAAGCTTCACGCACGGCACCAGCGAGCAGCGCGTGTACTGGCTGCGGCGCGGGATGGAGTCGGGCGAGGTGAGCGCCTGCGACACGTTCGCCGCGAACGCTCGCTGAAACGAGGCGCGCGCACCGCCGCGCGCCGGCATCGTCCCGCCTGAACCGGCCACCCTGGCCGGCCCGGGACGATTTGCCGATTCGTGCTCACCGGCGCTTTTCGGCGCCGGTAGGCTGGCCCGGACTTCGAGATTCGATGCGTCCATCCGCCAGCCGATTTCCCATGCCGACCTTGTCCGTTCCCGCCGACCACGCTCCCGCCGACTGGCAGCGCGCGCTGCACGCGTGCGTGGATGCGTTCGACGCGTTCGCGAGCCCGTCCGCGATCGTGTTCTATCGGCTCGACCAGAGCGGCGAGCCGGCCGATTTCGAGCTGTTCGGGATGCCGGAATCGATGCACCGCACCTATGTCGCCCGCTACCGGTTGCTCGATCCGCTGCATCCGTCACGCTGCGCGGCGGGCGACCGCGCGGTCGTCACGCTCGCGTCGCAACTGCCTGACGAGCGACGCGCGGCATCCGCGTACTGGACCCGTTTTCTGCGGCGGCACGACGTGGCCGACGTCGTCGAGATCTGGCTGCGCGACGCGGGTCGCACGGTCGGCGCGTTCTCGCTGCTGCGCTTCGGCATGGGCGACGCGAACGGCAACGGCACCGCAGGACGGTTCGCCCCCGGCGAGATCGACGCGCTCGCGCGGCTGCAGCCGGTCGCCGAAGCGGCGCTGAGCCCGCTGCTGCGCGCGCGGCGCGGCATCCACCGGATCGGTTGCGAGGAACGGCTGACCTACCGCGAGGAGCAGATCGCGCGGCTCGTGCGCGACGGCCGCTCGAACAAGGAGATCGCGCGCGACCTCGCGCTCGGGCCACCGACGATCAAGACGCACCTGATGCGCATGTACCGCAAGCTCGGCGTGTCGAACCGCACGGAGCTGGTCGGCGCGCTGTTCCTGTAAGTTTTTCCCTGTCTGCAATCACATCGCGTCATTCGTCGGACGATAACGCGGCGTTCGTCCGTCGCGACGCCACGCTTGCGCGCGTCCGGCTCACCCCCATCTGATTCCCCCACGCGCTGCCAATTTGCGCTCACCGCGCGCGATTCCTCGTCGATACAGTGGTCCGACGCCCGCGTGCCTCACCGGCACGCGGTCCAGCCACGACAATCAACGAGACGCCCATGAGCAACACGAACTTCGTCGCCGTCAGCGACACCGTGCGCACCTTCGTTGCGCGCGACTTCGGCCTCTTCATCGACGGCGCCATGCAGCCGTCGCACGCGGCAGCGCGCGTCGACGTGTACGACCCCGCCACGGGCGAGCGGCTCGCGACCGTCGCCGATGCCGATGCGCACGACGTCGACCGCGCGGTCGCCAGCGCGAAACACGCGTTCGACACGCGCGTCTGGAGCGGGCTGCGGCCGGCCGACCGCGAACGCATCCTGCTGAAACTCGCCGACCTGATCGAAGCCGACGCCGAAACGCTCGCGCAGCTCGAAACGCTGAACCAGGGCAAGTCGATTCACGTGTCGCGCGCGGTCGAAGTCGGCGCGAGCGTCGAATACGTGCGCTACATGGCCGGCTGGGCGACCAAGATCACCGGCCAGACGCTCGACGTGTCGATCCCGTTCCCGCCCGGCGCACGTTATACGGCCTATACGCGCAAGGAGCCCGTCGGCGTGGTCGCCGCGATCGTGCCGTGGAATTTCCCGCTGATGATCGCGGTGTGGAAGCTGATTCCCGCGCTCGCGGCCGGCTGCACGATCGTGCTGAAGCCGTCGCCGGAAACGCCGCTCACCGCGTTGCGCCTCGCCGAGCTGGCACGCGAAGCCGGCGTGCCGCCCGGCGTGTTCAACGTCGTCACGGGCGGGCGCGTCTGCGGCGCGGCGCTCGCGAGCCACCCGTCGATCGCGAAGATCTCGTTCACCGGCTCGACCGCGACTGGCAAGCTGGTCGGCGCGGCGGCCGTGCAGAACATGACGCGCTTCTCGCTGGAGCTCGGCGGCAAGAACCCGATCGTGATGCTCGACGACGTCGACGTCGCGCAGGCGCTCGACGGCGTCGCCGCCGGCGCGCTCTTCAACCAGGGGCAGGTGTGCGCGGCCGCGTCGCGCATCTATGTGCATCGCAGCAAGTTCGCGCAACTCGCGGACGGCCTCGCGGGCGTCGCGCGGTCGATGAAGCTCGGCGCGGGCCTCGACACCACCGCGCAGATCAATCCGCTAGTGTCCGCGCAGCATCGCGACAAGGTGGTCCAGCACATCGAAGGCGCGCGCCGCGCGGGCCTCACGTTCCTCGCGGGCGGCACGCCGGCCGACGATCTGCCCGGCTATTACGTGAAGCCGGCCGTGATCGCCGATCCGCACCCGGACAGCGCGATCGTGCGCGACGAGGTATTCGGCCCGGTGATCGTCGTCGTGCCGTTCGACGACGCGGCCGACGCGGTGCGCCTCGCGAACGCGTCGCCGTACGGCCTCGCCGCGAGCATCTGGAGCAACGACCTGAAACGCGTGATGAACCTCGTGCCGCAGATCGAGGCCGGCACGGTATGGGTGAACTGCCATATCCCGCTCGATCCGTCGATGCCGTTCGGCGGCTACAAGCAATCGGGCATCGGCCGCGAATTCGGCCAGTACGCGATCGAAGGCTTCACCGAAACCAAATCCGTCTGCATCGCGCATTGACGCGCGATTCCCGAACCCGAACGAACCCGATTCAACCGATCCGACAGTGGAGATTGCAATGAGCTACAACGAAGCGAAGTTCTGGCACCCGATGCTGCACCCGAACGAAATGAAACAGCGCAAGCCGATCCGCATCGTGCGCGGCGACGGCTGCTACGTGTTCGACGAACAGGGGCGCAAGCTCGTCGACGGCGTCGCGGGCCTGTGGAACGTGAACGTCGGCCACAACCGCCAGGAAGTGAAGGACGCGATCGTGCGTCAGCTCGACGAACTCGAATACTTCCAGCTGTTCGACGGCATTTCGCATCCGCGCGCCGAGGAGCTGTCGAAGAAGGTGATCGACATGCTGGAGCCGGAAGGGATGCGCCGCGTGCTGTACAGCTCGGGCGGGTCGGACTCGATCGAGACCGCGCTGAAGATCGCACGCCAGTACTGGAAGGTGCGCGGCCAGGCCGATCGCACGAAGTTCATCTCGCTGAAGCAGGGGTATCACGGCACGCACTTCGGCGGCGCGTCGGTGAACGGCAATACGGTGTTCCGCCGCAACTACGAGCCGAACCTGCCAGGCTGCTTCCACGTCGAGACGCCGTGGCTGTACCGCAATCCGTTCACGCAGGACCCGGAGGAACTCGGCCGGATCTGCGCGGAAATGCTCGAGCGAGAGATTCAGTTCCAGAGCCCGGACACGGTCGCCGCGTTCATCGCGGAGCCGATCCAGGGCGCGGGCGGCGTGATCGTGCCGCCGGCCAATTACTGGCCGCTGGTGCGCGAGGTGTGCGACCGCTACGGCGTGCTGCTGATCGCCGACGAAGTCGTGACGGGCTTCGGCCGCAGCGGCAGTCTGTTCGGCAGCCGCGGCTGGGGCGTGCGCCCGGACATCATGTGTCTCGCGAAGGGGATTTCGTCAGGCTACGTGCCGCTCGGCGCGACGGTCGTGAATGCGCGGATCGAGGACGCGTTCGCCGCGAATGCCGATTTCGGCGGGGCGATCATGCACGGCTACACGTACGCAGGCCACCCGGTGGCATGCGCGGCCGCGATCGCGAGCCTCGACATCGTCGTGAAGGAGGATCTGCCGGCGAATGCGGCGAAGCAGGGCGCGTATCTGCTCGAAGCGCTGCAGCCGTTCGCGGAACGCTTCGCGGCGGTCGGCGAGGTGCGCGGCAAGGGACTGATGCTCGCGCTCGACCTCGTCGCGAACAAGGACACGCGCGAGCCGATCGATCCGCTGTCGGGTTATGCGAACGCGGTCGCGGAAGTCGCCCGCGAGAACGGCGTGCTGGTGCGCCCGGTCGGCACGAAGATCATCCTGTCGCCGCCGCTCGTGATCCAGCGCGAACAGCTCGACCGGATCGTCGACGCGCTCGCGGCCGGCTTCGAGGCCGTCCCGTTCGCATGACGGCGAAGCCGCGACGGCGGGTAAACGCCGTCGCGGATTTGCCGATTTGCGCTATGACCGGATTATTTTGCCTGCGTATTTTTTCGACATCGGATCACGCCGTGATCGACAGGGGACCCGGGCATCGAAGCGCTGAAGCACCGCCCGGGGCCGACCGCATAGCATCTGGCCCCGGCCGCCGACGAAGCGCCGGTTCGGGCCAACCTACGAAGGAGACAACGATGTCGGGATGGTCGGGAATGACCGGCGCCGCGGGCGATACGCCCGCCGGCTCGCCGGCTGAAGCGGGCGGCGGCACCGAATTGAAGGCCGGTGCGGTCGGTTTTCCGACCGCGCTGGCGAGCGCCGTCGGCCTCATCATGGCGAGCCCGGTGATCCTCACCGCGACGTCGGGCTTCGGGATGGGCGGCTGGGCGTTCGCGGTCGCGATGATCATCGCGTTCGTGATGATGCAGGCGCAGGCCACCACGTTTTCCGAAGCCGCCGCGATGCTGCCGACGGCCGGCTCGGTTTACGATTACCTGTCGTGCGGGCTTGGCCGCTTCTGGGCGATCACCGGCACGATTTCCGCCTATTTCCTCGTGCACGTGTTCGCCGGCACCGCGGAGACGATCCTGAGCGGCATCATGGCGCTCGTGAACTTCGAGTCGCTGAACGCCGCGTTCGAGAAGCACAACAGCTCGTGGCTGGTCGGCGTCGGCCTCGTGGTCACGTTCGCGATCACCAACATCATCGGCATCAAGGTGTTCAGCAAGCTCGAGATCGTGCTGACGGCCGGCATGTGGCTGTCGCTGATGATCTTCGGCATCCTCGGGCTCGCGGCCGCGCCGGCCGTGCATCTCGACGGCTGGTTCGGCGGCTCGGAAGTCGGCACGTCGATCCCGGCCGTGCTGTCGCTGGTCGGGATGGCGATGTTCATGTTCGTCGGCTGCGAGTTCGTCACGCCGCTCGCGCCGGAAATGAAGGCGCCGGGCCGCACGATCCCGCGCGCGATGGCGCTCGGCCTCGTCGGCGTCGCGATCTGCATGTTCTTGTACGGCGCGGCGATCCGCCGCCAGGTCGCGAACGTGCCGGTGAGCCCCGACGGTCTCACGCACCTGCTCGACACGCCAGGCGCGATTCCCGCGTTCGCGCTGCAGGTGCTCGGGCCGTTCGGGCGGATCTGGTTCGGCATCGCGTTCCTGTGCGCGGGCGCCGCGACGATCAACACGCTGATGGCCGGGCTGCCGCGCATCCTGTACGGGATGGCGATCGACGGCGCGCTGCCGCGCTGCTTCGCGTACCTGCATCCGCGTTTCAAGACGCCGGTGGTCGGCATCGTCGCGTCGGCGATCGTGCCGATCTTCCATGCGTGGCTGATCAACGGCAATCTCGACAGCATCCTGCACCTCGTGCTCGCCGCGACCTGCGCGTGGGGTACCGCATACCTGCTCGTCACCGCGTCGGTCGTGATGCTGCGCATCCGCCGCCCGGACCTGCCGCGGCCGTACCGTTCGCCGCTGTTTCCGCTGCCGCAGATCGTGTCGAGCGTCGGCATCGTGCTCGCGATCTGGTACATCACGCCGCCCGGCATGAACCCGCGCGACATCTACGTGCCGTTCGGCGCGATGCTCGGGCTCACCGCGCTGTACGCGCTGTTCTGGACGCTGGTCGTGCAGCGCCGGCATCCGTTCAGGCCGGTGCCGGTCGAGGACGTGCTGCGCAACGAGCACGTCGCATCGTGAAGGCCGCGCTCGCCCGCTGGCGCGTGGCGCCCGATGCGCCGCCGCCCGGCCATCGGCCCGGCGCGATCGCCGCGCGCGTGCTCGCCGACCTGCGGGCCGTGCGCGATGCCGACGGTGCTGGCGGTGCCACGGCGCGGTTGCCGAACGGCGTGCGCGTGCGCGTCGACGAGCGCGTCGAGCGTCAGTTCCTGATGCATACGGTCAGCGTGAAGGTGACGGTGGCCGCGAACGGTCCGGCCGTACAGGGCAGTGCGCGCGTGCGGCAGACCGGCTGGCTGCGCCGTACCGGCACCGCTGCGGCGCTCGCGCCCGGATGCGATCCCGCCTTCATCGACACGCTGGCCGCGCTGCTTGCCGACCCGGCGCTGGCCGACGCGCTGCGGCCGCTGCACCTGACCGACTGCGTGATCGACGCGCACGACGGCGACGCGCGCGACGGCCGCTGGACGCTCGCGATCGTGCCGTTCGGCGGCAGCGAGGTCGTCAACCGGATGCCGTCGTTTCGCCGCTATGTCCGGCTGATCGACGAGCAGGCCGCGGCGCTGTCGGCGGCCTGTCTTGCGTTCGAAACCGCACTACGCGGGATTTTGCGAGGGTAAGCTGTGGCGATGCGTGCCGCGCGAACCCGGCGGGCGCATCCAGGAATCAGGGTTTTACCGGAGATGCCGATGCTGTTCCAGTCACGCTCACACGAAGACGTGCACGATCACGGGCTCGCGATCGCGGGCTGGCATCAGGTGTACCGCCAGATGACGCCGGGCCGCTTCAAGGGCACCGTCACGCAGGTGCTGTACGACGATTTCCACTTCTTCCGCGAGACGACCAACCGGCGTGTCGCGCAAACCGGGCTCGCGCCGGCCGGGCGCACGTCGCTGGCGGTACCGTTGTCCGTGCCCCTCGCGGGCACGTTCCAGGGCCAGCCGGTCGACGGCTATGCGCTGCTCGCGCTGCGCGCCGGCGAGGATTTCGAATTCCACACGCCGGAAGGGATGGGGCTCGTCGGGATCAGCGCGTCGTCCGACATGGTCGACGAGCTGTGCGAGGCCGAATTCGGCGCGGCCGGCGCGCGCAGGCTGCGGCACGTGACGCGGCTGTCCGACGCGCAGGGCGTCGCGCTCGGCGTGCGGCTGTCGGCCCTGATCGACGATGCCCAGCGCAACCCGGGCTGCCTCGAATACGCGGCGACCCGCAAGATGTTTCGCGACGCGATGCTCGGCATGTTCCTCGATGCGCTCGAACAGGGAATCGGCGTCGAGCGCCGCGACATCACGCACGCGACCTACAGCGATATCGTGAGCCGCTGCGAGAAGCATCTGCGCGACCGTCCCGAAGAACCCGTCACCGTGCTCGAACTGTGCCGCGCGCTGCGCTGCAGCCGCCGCACGCTGCAAACGAGCTTTCAACGCGTGGCCGACGTCACGCCGGTCGGCTACCTGCGCACGATCCGGCTGAACGCGGTGCGGCGCCTGCTGCGCACGACGTCGGCGCAGCAACTCGGCGTCGGCGAAGCCGCCGCGAGCTGGGGCTTCACGCATCTCGGCTATTTCGCGCGCGAGTATCGCGACCTGTTCGGCGAACTGCCTTCCCAGACGACGCGTCCCGAATGACGCATCCGCACCGCGACGGCGCCGCCGGGCACCGTCGCGGGCCACACCCCTCACCGTTTGCCGATTTGCGATAGAGGTCCGGAATTTTCGCTGGATAAAGTCCTGTCACCCATATCGACAACACATTCGGTTTGCACTGCGAATCGATGATCACAGAGGGGCGGGACATGAAGAACGGACGACGACTGACCGCGGCCGCGGCCATGCTGGGCTGCCTGCACGCACATGCGCAGACTTCGGGGAGCGTGACGCTGTACGGTACCGTGGATACCGGCATCATCTATTCGACGAACCAGCAGTTCACGCGCGCAGACGGCAGCACGGGCGGCGGCCATGCGTGGCAGATGGGCGGCGGCAATCTCGTGCCGTCCCGCTTCGGCTTCCAGGGTGCCGAGCCGCTCGGCGGCGGCCTCGATGCGGTGTTCACGCTCGAGCAGCAGTTCCTGTCCGCGAACGGGCAGGCGCTGCAAGGCGGCACCGCATTCAGCCGGCAGGCATGGGTCGGGCTGCGCCAGGAGGGGATCGGCACGCTCGGCCTCGGCCGCCAGTACGACTCGTACACCGACATGCTCGGCGCATACGTATCGAGCAACAACTGGTCGACGCCGTACGGCTCGCATCTCGGCGACGTCGACAACCTGAATGCCGCGTTCAACTTCAACAACGCGGTGAAGTTCACCAGCGCCGATTTCAACGGGCTCACGTTCGGCGGCACGTTCAGCTTCGGCGGGCAGGCCGGCGATTTTTCCGCGAAGCGCGGCTATGCGGTGGCCGCGACGTACACGCGCGCGCCGGTGGCGTTCTCGGTCGGCTACCTCGACCTGCACCAGCCGCTCGACGCGGCGCTCGGCGGCGCGAGCGGCTATATCGGCGATTTCGCGTGCAGCAACCCGGGCGCGATGTACTGCCTGCTGCAGGATGCCGGCTCGATGCGCGCGTTCGGCGCGGGCGGGTCGGTCACGCTCGGCGCGGCGACGGTCGCGCTGACCTACACGCACACGCGGCTCGGCGACAGCCGCTATTTCTCGACCGCCGCGCAGCCGCGCACGCAGGCGTTCACGTTCGACATCGGCGAGCTGAACGTCACGTACATGTTCACACCGGCGCTGCAAGGCGGCGTTGCGTACATCTTCAACGCCGCGCATACGGACGGACGCGGCACGACGCGCTTCCACCAGGTGAACGTCGGCGCGAACTACAGTCTGTCGAAGCGCACCGCGCTGTATGCGGTCGCGATCGGCCAGGTCGCGAGCGGCACGGGGCTCGGCACCGATGCGGACGGCAACGCGGCGAACTATGCGCAGATTCCGGTGCTCGCGAACAGCAATTCGAGCCGGCAACTGGCGGTGATGGCGGGGATTCGTGTGAACTTTTGACTCGGACCGCGGGCAGGGGCGGCACGTCGGTCGCGTGCCGCCGCGCGGCCCTCGCGCCCATGGCTCGGCGCCGGTCGATTGCTGGAAAGCGATGCTTGAAAAAAACCGCCCGTATGCTTGACTGAATGGACCCGGATTGACGGAATCCGTGCGTCGAGTTGCCCGGCTTGCGGCTTGCCACAATACCTTCACGATCTGCGTGAACAATGGCGACGCTTCATGCGACCCGACGTGTCGCCGGCGTTGCACACGTGTGCAACGCACGAATGTTCCGCTCCACCGCCGATCGAGAGAGACCACATGACCTTGCTGAGCCGCCTGCGCGCGCTGTCCGCCGCCGTTGCGCTATCCGTTGCCGCCACGCACGCTTTCGCGGCGGACCTCGTCATCGCCGGCCGCGACGACATCTACGGCAAGGGGCTGGCCGACGCCGTCGCCGGCTTCAACAAGCTGCATCCGGGCACCGAGATCGAGCTGCTCAAGCTGCCGAACGCGAACCTGTACCAGAAGCTGAAGCTGTCGATGCGCGAAGGCACCGGCGCGTACGACCTCGTGATGATGGACGACACGTGGGCGCCGGAATTCATCGGCAACGGCTGGCTGAAACCGCTGCCCGCGTCGCTGGCCGATGCCGATCTCGTGCCGTCGGCGGTGGCGCTCGGCCGTAACGCGGC